>JASLYQ010000001.1 GCA_030739735.1 Alphaproteobacteria bacterium
CTCGGCCCGCGCCCGGTGCTGCGGGCGAGTGCAAGCGCATGCCTGCTTATCGTCGGCCAGGCGCCAGGCACCCGCGTGCATGCCTCGGGCTTCCCTTTCGACGATCCCTCGGGTGACCGCCTGCGGGGCTGGCTCGGTATCGCCAAGACGCCCTTCTACGACCAGAGCCGCATCGCGATCATGCCCATGAGCCTGTGCTATCCAGGCCGCAACCCAAATGGCGGCGACGCGCCGCCCAGGCCTGAATGCGCGCCTGCCTGGCATGCGCGCGTGCTGGCAGCGCTACCCGGGCGTCGACCTGACCTTGCTCGTCGGTGGCTATGCCCAGCGGTATTATCTCGGTGATGCCGGCAGGGCTGCCGTTGGTGCCACGGTCGCCAACTGGCGTGAGCACCTGCCCACCTATCTGCCGCTGCCCCACCCGAGCTGGCGCACCCGTGCCTGGGTTGCCAGGCGCCCCTGGTTCAAATGCGAGTTGCTGCCGGCGCTGCGCCACCGCATCGCCGCCCTGCTCGCCCCTCGTTGACAGCACTGGGAGCGCTGCGTAAGTAAGCGGTTCTGCGGAGAGGTGGCCGAGTGGCTGAAGGCGGCGGTTTGCTAAACCGTTATACGGAGACAATCCGTATCGGGGGTTCGAATCCCCCTCTCTCCGCCAATTACCTTGGATTTACGATGCTGCTACAGTGACCATGTGACTGATTGATATTGTATCAGAAATATTATCTCTGGGCCAGTCGGCCGCGGCTCACAGATATGCGTTCTTTGCTGTTTCGGCTATACTTCTGGCATGCGCCGCATAGCCGCCACACTCGCCGTCGCCGGAGCGCTTTTGTTTAGCGCCGGATCGGCATGGGGAGATTTTTATGATAGCTTAGCGGCGGCTCAACGAGGTGATCAATATCAATCAACATGGTGAGCCAGAGCCTCCTGTAGTTCAGGACACAAGCTGTCTTAAATCTTTTGACCACGGACACGATACCTGGGTCAATCGGCTGGCGGCGCTTCTCGCCAAGGACCTGGCGCGGACGTCCTTATCTCCCGATCATTTGAGCTGGCTGGGTCTCGGCTTCGGTTTGACCGCAGGGGTCTTGTTTGCACTCGGCGGACAGGCGCTCAATAATGCAGGCTCCGTTATGTTCATGCTGGCCGTGTTCATGGACGAGCTGGACGGCGCGCTGGCGCGGGATAGCGGACGCATTACCCGCTTCGGCCACCGCCTCGACTACATTGCCGGTACGATGTCTTTCTGTGCCCTATTTATTGGCGCTGGGATTGGTGCCCGCCAACTTATCGGGACTTGGGGCCCTATACTCGGCGTCATGGCGGCGGTTGCCGCTTTGCTCTCTATGCGGATTCGCATGGGGATGGAGGACCGTCACGGCTCCAAAGCGGTGAGCCACAAGCGGTTTGGTCCCTTCGAACTCAAGGACGGCATCTATTTGGTCGGCCCAGTCACTTGGGTTGGAGGCCTATACTGGTTTTTCGTTGCCGCAACGCTGGGCACCTTTGGCTTCGCTTTGTGGACCCTGTCGCACCGAAAGCTTTGGCTAAAGGGTGCGGCGAGGTAAATCGAGCTGACCTGATATAGTTCGCTGTACTGAGCAATTAGCGAGGCAGGTCGGATTGGACGAAAGCGCAGCAATCCTGGCGATTGGTGATATCCACCTTGGCACCGTTTGCTCGAGCGTACCTGACGAAATTTCGTCCTGGGGGCTCGACCGGAGTGAGTTGACGCCTGCGGGCGCTCTCAATCTGTCAGTTGATTTTGCCATTGAACAGAAGCTGGATGCAGTGCTGTTCGCGGGCGACGTCGTCGAAAGCACCAATGCCAGGTTTGAGGCAATGGCGCCACTCGAAGACGCTGTTCGACGTCTGCTGGATGCAAAAATTCAGGTTATTGCTGTCGCCGGCAACCATGATGTCGACGCCCTGCCGAGACTAGCGGCTCTGATAGAGGGGTTCACCATAGTGGGTGCCGGCGGCCATTGGGAATCGCGAACCATATTGAAGAACAAGGCCCCCATTGCCGAGGTCATAGGCTGGTCCTTCAACGAACAGAAGGTGCGTCGAAGCCCAGTTGCTCAGCTCTTGGCAGAGCCGTTGGATGAACCGTCAACCCGTATTCCCAGAATTGGCTTGCTGCATGCCGATCTCGATGCATCCGAGGGGCATTACGCACCCATCCGACAGGCAGAGCTCGATAACACCGGCTACGATGCTTGGCTTCTTGGTCACATTCACAAGCCTTCGCTCGACGGCCTGGCTGCGGCGGGGAGGTCCCGGCCATGTGGCTATCTCGGATCGCTGGTTGGGCTCGACCCATCTGAAACAGGCCCACACGGTCCTTGGCTTCTGAGGGTGCCCGATAGCGGCCCGCTGCGCATGACGCAGGTGCCGCTCGCGCCGCTGCGATGGGAACACATCTCGGTCTCGGTAGAGGGGCTCGAGCACGTAGAGGATGTACCTGATCGATTAATGGACGAGGCCACAAACATTGCTCAGCAAGTCACCAAGTCGGGTCCTGCGCCGCGCGCGCTCGGTTTGCGTGTTCGCCTGACAGGGGCAAGCCCCCAATATGAAAAAATCCGCCAGGCGATTGGCGCCGGCGCATGGAACGGTTTGGGGCGCAACGTCGACGGGACCACGGTCTTCTTCAACAAGATCATCGACACCATGGAACTGTCGCTGGATCTCGTGGAGATTGCCAAGGGAGACGACCCGCCCGCCTTGATGGCGCGACGGCTCTTGAGCCTTGAGCACAACGATGACCAGTCGAGGGAATTGCTCGAGAAGGCGCGCGCTGAGCTGAGCAATATCGCCCGCGAAGACCGCTGGTCGCCCCTTCAGGATCATCGCAACGCGACCGACCCTCTCTCCGAAGATGCCATGCGCGAGCTTCTCCACCGATCCGGAAAGGCAGCCCTGAACGCCATGCTCTCCGGTAATTCGCAGGTCGATCCGTCGTGAAGCTCAAACGTCTTGCCATTAATCTGCTGCCTGGGATCAGCCCGCCATTCGAGATCCAAGCGGCAGGTGCCGGGTTCCACGTCGTTGTCGGGCCTAACGGCATCGGCAAATCGAGCCTTTGCCGCGCGGTTGAGAGTCTGTACTGGGACGACCGTGGATCGTCACAAAAAACCTCGATAAATGGCGAGTTCGAGTTGGATGGTGAAGCCTGGTGGGGGGAACGAGAGGGTTCACGTGTGCGATGGCAACGCAGCGGCGAGGACAGTAAGCCGCCCAATCTGCCGGCATCCCATAATCATCGCTATTTTTTTCTGCATCTGCGAGATCTGATCGATCCGTCGTCGGACGGCACGCAAGACATTGCCTCTGAGATCCGGCGCCAGATGTCTGGTGGGTTCGATCTGGATCGTATCGCGGCTGACTTGTTCGGTGGCGTGAGCGCACAGCATGTCCGCCGCGAGCGGAGCGATTTTAACAAGGCATCGGAAGATGTGCGAAATGCGGAAGGAACGCAGTTGGGCCTTCAGCGGCGTGCGGATCAGCTGGATATCCTCAGCGAGCAACTCGCCGCGGCAGAATCCGGCGCGCGCCGTCTCATATTAGTCGAACGTGCCCTCGAGCTTACCGGACGCCTTCAGGAGAACTCAGCCATTGCGGAGGAGATCGCTATCCTGCCGCAGGGGGTGGCGAAACTTGCCGGCAATGAGCTCGAGCAGATCGAGCGGTTCCAGGATCAGATTGCCGGGTTGAACGAGCGAGGCCGTAACTGGGAGGCACAGCTTGACGCTGCACGCAAGACCAAACAGGCCACACGCCTGTCGGCGCCTCTGGATCAGGCAGAACTGTCTATCTTGCGAGAGAATGCAAACGCGGTGGGCCGGTTGGAACTCGAACTACAGGCAGCAAGAGACAAGCGTAGCGAGTGTCTAACGGCTGTAGCGGTATCCCTGAAGGCGCTAGGCGGCGGCGAGGTCGATGAGACCGGTCTGACCCTGCCCGACAATCACCAGCTGTTCGAATTCCTGCGCGACGCCGAAGGGCACAGAGCTGAAATCAATGCCATAGAGAAAGAACTGGGTGTCCTCGCCTATATCGAGAAACCGGAAGCCGAGCAAAGTGCGCTAGGTGACATGCGCCGCGCGGGCGATATGTTGCGTGCGTGGCTGCGCGCGCCAGAGCTGCAAGCACCTGTACTGCCACGTCGGGCGTGGATCCTAGGCGGCGTGGGCGTCGTCGCTGTCGGCCTTGGTCTGGCCGCCTTGGCTGACCCGCTGTTTGCGGCGCTGGCGGCCTTTGGCGCCGGGCTCGCCGTGCCGGCCTTGCTGCGGGGCCGTGGGCAACCCCATGGCGGCACACGGGACGCCGCACAGCAAGCGTTCGCGAGGCTCGGCATTGCAGAACCCGAAGCATGGGATATTGCTTCCGTCGATGCGCGATTACGCAGCCTAGAGGACGACATATCCCGCATGGTGCGAGCGCGAGATCGTGATGTGGAGCGGCAAAAACTCAACAGTCGATTGGAAGGCTTGTCCAAGGACGGAAAAGTACTTGATGAGAGACGTCGGGAGCTGGCGGATAGTTTACGGCTCGATGAGATCCCGCCCGACGCGGAGCTTGTCGAAACGGTTCGCTCGCTCGCTCAATTGGCCACGGCTCGCAAGGATGACGAACGCGCCCGTAGCAAAGTCGAGACCCTCGAGACCCGGTATACAGCACTGCTATCCGGGCTCGCCGACGTATTCGAACGCCATGGTGAGGCGCAGCCGGCAGACGCCACAGAGACGGCGGCCTACCTCGATAGTCTCATCTATCGCGATGCGGGGTTGGCTGGGGCGCTTTCCGACGAGCAAGGTGCAATCTCCGGATTGGAACAGGTTTCAGACGATCGCAGCGCGTATCTCAGTTCGATAGAGCGAATCTATTCAGAAGTCAGCCTGGACGATGGCGATTTGCAAGGGCTCACGCTGCTGCTGAACTCATTGCCGAGTTATCGCGACAGGAAGGAAAAGGGAACGAGGCTTGAAGGGCAGATTGAACTCGATAGGGCCGAGCTTGCGAAGGCTGGCGAAGCCGAGCTCGCCGAGTGCGACGGACCGATGCTCGAACGGCTACAAGGCGACCTTACTCAGACGGCGAGTAAAGCGGCCGGTTTGCGCGACGAGATCGCCGAGATCAATGCTCAGGTGAAGGAGGCTCAACGCGGTAGCAATGTACAAGACTTCATTGCTGTGCGTGATGAAGCCCGAATGAAACTGTCAGACTGCCGCGACGAAGTGCTTTTCGCAAAGGCCGGAAAATTTCTCATTGATGCGGCCGAGGCAGAATATGAGCAAACGCAGATGCCTCATGTGTTCCAGCGTGCGCGTAGTCACTTGTCTGCCTTTACCCGTCACGGCTATGAACTTCATTTGGGCAAAGACACCACGTCACCGGGATTGCTGGCGATCGAAACGAGCAGCGGAGAAAGACGAAACCTGGATGAACTTTCGGACGGTACGCGAGCGCAGTTATTGCTGGCCGCACGTCTCGCTTTCGCCGAGGAAGTGGAGCAGGGTGGGATACTTCCGCTGTTTCTCGATGAGGCGCTCGATCAGAGTGACCCTGCCCGTTTCGAAGCCATCGTGCGCAGTCTCGGCCAAATTGCGAAGGATCAGGATCGCCAGATCTTCTATCTCACCAGCGACCCGGTGGATGTTGATCGCATCGGCAACGCGCTTGCCGAAGAGGGGTGCGACATAGCAGCCACGATCGATGTCGGCTTGATCCGCCGGAATGCCGCAAGCTGTAGCGATCCCGCCGCACTTTGTGTTGAGCCAAGACCTGAGATTCCGTTGCCCGACGAAATGTCAGCCGAGGACTATGGTATCGTTTTGGGGGTGCCGGCATTCTTGCCGGGAGCCGGGCATGAGCCACAGCACGTCTTCTATGTCCTATCGGACGCGCTTGACCAACTGCGCGACTTCCTCGCGGCCGGAATCGAGCGTGTCGGTCAATGGCGGACAGCCTCCGATACCGGGCTCGCCGAGCAGCTGTGCGCAGGCTCGCTCTCTGCGCAGGAGGTTACCGCCCGCGTGGCTTTGCTCGGGCATTTCTGCGCGCTATGGAAGCAGGGGAGAGGCCGGTCTGTCGATCGTGACACACTCGAGCAGAGCGGCGCTGTAAGTGGCACCTTCATCGACAAGATAACGGCGGCTAACGATGAGCTTGGTGGGGACGCGGAAAGACTTCTCGCGTCCCTTGATGCCAAGAATGATACCCGGCTGAAGGGGTTCAGGCGAAACAACCGTGATAGCCTTGAAAGCTATCTCAGGAGCGAAGGTTATCTCGATGACCAACCGGTGCTGAGCGAGAGCGAGTTACGGCTTCAGGCCATGGCGACGCCGGCCGCAAACACCCTGCCAAGAGACAGCGCCGGAGATCTGTTACATCGTTTGTGGACCTGGGCAACACGGTCTTCAGACGCATAGAAGACGTCGATGGGGATGTGTGCGGGCCTAGCAAACCTCCGTTGAGAAATACCCGCCAAAGAGGGACCATCCAATGACAATCGTCAGAGCATCCGTCGTCCAGGCCGCGCCCATCGCCTTCGATCGCACCAGGACACTTGAGAAAGTGCGCGCCCTGGCCGCCGATGCGGCCAGCCAAGACGCCAAACTGGCATTGTTTCCGGAAGCCTTCGTTTCGGCCTATCCCAAGGGCCTGGATTTCGGTGCCCGGATCGGCATGCGCTCGCCCGAAGGCCGCGACGACTTCCGTCGCTATTATGACAGCGCCGTCGATGTTCCCGGGCCGGATGTGGATTTCCTAGGGTCTATCGCCCGGGAAAACGACCTGCATCTCGTCATCGGTGTGATCGAACGCGATGGCGGTACTCTTTATTGCACCGTTTTGTTCTTCGCGCCCGACGGAGAATATCTTGGCAAGCACCGCAAGCTCATGCCGACGGCGCTTGAGCGCTTGGTCTGGGGCTACGGCGATGGTTCGACCCTGCCTGTCTTCGATACGGATTTGGGAAAACTGGGAGCAGTCATTTGCTGGGAAAACTATATGCCGATGATGCGCATGGCCATGTACAACAAAGGTATCCAAATTTACTGTGCCCCGACGGCCGATGATCGAGACACCTGGATAGCGACCATGCAGCATGTTGCCATGGAAGGCCGTTGTTTTGTCCTGTCTTGCAATCAACGCACGCTGCGCAGCGACTTTCCTGCAGACTACGACGCCATTCAGGGTGATGATCCGAACACCGTACTCTCGCGGGGAGGGAGCTGTATCGTCAACCCCCTGGGGCAAATTCTCGCCGGTCCCGATTTCGAGTCCGAGACGATCCTAAGCGCCGACCTGGATACCGGGGACATCGCCCGAGGCAAGTACGACTTCGATGTAACCGGCCACTATGCACGGCCCGACATTTTTCAGCTCAGCGTCAACGAAAGAGCGACACCGGCGGTAACCACAAACGCCCCGGCCGTCAGCGGGGATGAATACGAGACTTTTGACGACGGGCAATAGGACGATTTTTCCCCTACGGTCCGGCTAGAGCATATTTATACTAGCCGCCTTTAACCTTTTGTTCTTTCGATGCTGGATCAACCGAACGGTTTCCAAAGTAAAATTAGCTTTGGCAGTACAGTGAGTGCTGCCAAAAACGCGATGAGCATTGCCGACGCGACTAGCACACCAAAATAGATAGTGGGGATGAAGTTTGAAAGGACCAAGATAGAGAAGCCAAAAATTATGGTCATGGCCGTATAGAACACCGCTTTGCCGATATTGGAATGACAAACATGCAAGGTATCCACATAACTGTGAGTAAGTGCATACTCTTCTCTGAAGCGATAGATATAGTGAATACCATTATCCACTGCGATACCGATGGTGATGGCAGCGATCGTGATGGTCATCATATCCATGGGGATTTCCGCCCACCCCATTACCCCCAAAACCACCGCGGCACCTAGCAGGTTTGGCAGAATGCCGATAATTGCCAAGGTGACTGACCGGAACAACACTAGGAACATTATCGCAATCCCCAACATCACTACACCTATGGTTTTGATCTGCGACTTGAATAGGCTCTGCAGCATGTTGTTGTAGAGAACCAGTAGTCCACTCACGATCACTTCCTGCTCCTCAAATCCGAGCTTCTCCCCTAAATCACGGTGTACTGTCTCGAGCAACTCATTGCGACGTAAATTCGGTTTTGAATCCAATACACGTGCAAAAATCCGTGCCTCATTGTCATCGATGGAGACATAAGGGTCGATGAGCATCTTTTTTACATCGGGGGGAATTTTGGTGTACAGGATTGCCAGCTCGAATGCGCCCAATTCCTCTTCGGCTATGCCTTCCGCAACCCGCACCGGTGACACGAGCGAAAGCACCTTGCCGATTTCGGGCAGTCCATCGAGGTAGTCGTGTACTTTTTTGATGAGTTCGACCTTGTAGGCGGTAAACCAATACTCCGGTAACTTGGCGTTTTTTGCGAATTCACGCTCCATTTCCGCGTACTCAAGCTCCATTTGTATCTCTTCCTCGCTCAACCCCTCGAGGTCCTCTGGGGTCGGGAAGTAGTCGGAGCCATCGTCGTCGAGATCATCTCCAAAATTTATCAGTATTTCCAGTGGAGTAGTGCCGCCAAGGTTCTCATCAATGTGCTTGAGACCTTGATAAATCTCGGTGTTGTCGCTGAAGTAGTTGATGAAACTGTTCTCCACACGCAACCGGGTTATTCCGGCTACACTCACGACGGTTAAAATTAGCGCCAACACCAGGATCTTGTTGCCCTGTATCTCGGTCATTCGGGCCAGATATTCAGGCAAAAGAAACCGGCCACTGTCGGAGGTGGGTTTGGACTCGGTTTTTCCCGTCACCATCAGCAACGTGGGGAACAGTAGAAACGAGGTGACAAATGTTACCGCCAAACCGGCACTCATCATCCACCCGAAGTCAATGACCGGCTTGATTTCGCTCACGACCAGGGAACTAAAACCTATGATCGTAGTTAGCGCGGTATAAAGACAGGGTTTCACCATCTTATGCGTGGTAGTTTTGACCAGCGCTAATTGATCGTCACCAGGATGATCTCGATTGAGTTGTCGGTAACGCACGATCAAATGAATGTTCATAGAGATGGTAATGATTAGCATAAGAGCGAGGAAGTTTGATGAAATTACGGTGACCTTCCAACCCATCAAACCCAGTACACCTACCATGGATAACCCGGCATAAAAGCAACTGAGAAGTGGGAGCGCTATCCAGCGAAATTCTCGGAAGATAGCGGTGAGAATAATGACAAGAAATGCTAGAACACCACCGCCAAAGACGATCAAGTCGTTGCGTACAAATGTCACCATATCATCGGTAATCATCGGCAGGCCGCCGAGATATAAAACGCCATGCTGACGGTACGGCTTGATGATGTTCCTGATGTGTGCAACATCGAGGTGGCGTTGCTTATTCAACGCATCATGAGCCTGATCGAATTCAGCGTTGATGTGTTTCAGGGCATGCGCTTCTTTGACGGAGAGACCGCTATTTTGTTGTTTGGCCCGCAGCTCATTTCGAGATCGAAGTAAACTGTCGTACTGCTGCTCCTCGACTAATCCCAACAGTAATGCGGTGGTTCGACCATCTGCACTTATGATCAGTTCGCGGTAAATGGGGCTATTGAGAAGCTCGTCTTTGGCCTTGGCTCGATCGATCCCGGGTTTCTCCAGGCTTGGAATATCGTCGATCATTTCCGTGAACGGTGCGTCTGAAATGTTCAACAGGGGAGCGTCCAGTATCGTAAACACCGTGTCCACGCTGGTGATTTCCGCGAGTTCTTCACGGAGTTGCTTCAAAGAGGCTAAAGCCTGGTCCGAGAAGAGATCCTCATCGGGAGTGAACGTCACGACGAGCAAGTCGCCACTCGGATATCGCTCGTGGATTTTCCGGAACACCTTGAGGTCTACGTCGTCTTCCAGCAACAAGGAGTCGGCTGATGCGTCCAACTTGAAGTCTTTTGCGTGGTAGCCGAAAAAAACTAGAATCGAGAGCAGCACGACCAGGACTAACTTGGGATAGTGGAGCACCAGAGTGTCATAGGCCTGCACGGTACGAGACGACATGGAGTTTCCTCTTTGAGTAACGCTAATTCAACCGGGGGTACAACAGTGTCACCCAGCTCTGCTCCTTCGACGTAGAATGGTCCATTCTGCAGATTGGCTCGCCGCAAGTCCAACTTCGAGAATATCGTGCAGCCATGCCTCACTAGGCTCCAGACTCGTAACCAATAGCATATCGGAGCAACGAGACAGACGGCAGCGAGGAAACTCTGGGCGAGCCGGTCGTATCGGGTAGTGATCCTTTAGAAGTCCTTTATGCGCCCGAACATGCCCTCGATGGCATTGCGATCGCGATAGAGGACAGGCGAGAAGCAGTATTTCCGGCGCCCGTTCACCTTTGGCGGAATGTTAGCTGCCGCGCCTCGGGCCTCGATTTTGCGGCGCACCGCATCGCTGTCGTAGCCCTTGCCGCCGTGAACGAGGTCGCTGCCGAAGCGCTGAAGTGGTCTCGCAAGGCTGCCGAGCAGGGTCATGCAGGAACCCAGTACACCGCGTCGGAATCATGTACGCCAACGGCGAGGACGTTCCTGTAAATAACGTTAAGATTTGTGCGTGGTGATCACTTACCAAAGTGTAGGGCGAAGAGGCCGCGGCGAAGAATCTAGATTTAGTCAAAACATAAATGACCAGCGCCGACATATCCAAAGCCAAGCATTAGCCGCCGGTAGAGCCGGGGCAGCCAACGCTTTCACGACGCTGGCCGGCACGGTCGCGCTTGGCGATGAAATTCTCAATCTTGTCCTGGTCGAGGGGCAGGGCGAAGGCCACCGCAGAGCGTGCGCTGGGCAGCACGTATTCGAGAACGGTCGAGGGCGCCCCCGGCCAGGGTCTGGCGCATCGTGATACCCACCGCGCAGGCGCCGTAGTCCCTGACGATCTCCTTGACTTTGGTGGTGAGCCAGCGGCGGCGGAGCGGTAACTGACATGATTGTACCCCGTCAGCGCTTAGTGGACAGATTGGGTTGATTTCCTTGTACCCCGTCAGCGCTTAGTGGACAGATTGGGTTGATTTCCTAAGGGAGTGTTTCTGTCTCATCTTCGTTCCCTTCGGTCACTACGATGAGACAGAAATCCTCCCTTATGCAATCCGACTAGTGTGTCCCATAGGCGCTGACGTCAAACACTTACGTTATTGGAAATACGAAAAGGCAGAATAACAGGTACCTATCACCGTTATGAGCGCCGCCGGCGGCGGCCGTAGAGCTCGATGTCGGAGTACGCCTCCTGGTCCGGCTCGTAGAGGGCGCGACGGGCGGGCGTCATCTCGGCCAAGCGGCGCTCACCCTCTTCCGGTGACACTGCCTCCAAGCTGCCGTCCGGGCTCTGCACCACAACGCCGCTCGACTGCAGCAGCTTGAGGCGGCGCTGGCGCTCCTCGGAGGTCGGGGCGCAGACCAGCATGCAGCTGCCGCAGGTCAGGTTTACGTCCTTGCCCGTATTCTCGTAAACCAACGGCTGGTGCAGCACGCCTCCGTCCAGCTCGGGCCGCCGCTTCCAGGCTTCGACCGCGTCCACCAGCACCCGGCGCAAATCTCCGTCCTGCTTGGGAATGGGAAAGCGACCCGGCGACCAAGTCGACCATTTGCCCGAGGGGTGCAGCCCGGAATAGCCGGCGCAGACATAGCCGCAGCGATTGTAGTGGCGGCGCCTAGCGTAAGTGAACGTGAGGCCACCCATGGTGACGCTCGCCATATCGCTCTTACCTTCGTGCAGAAAGGCCGAGGGGCAGGCGGCAGCGCACTCCATTTGCTCGCATTGGCAAAAATTATCCTCAGCCGGCAGCGGCTCCGTGGGCTCGAGTTCCGCGGTGGTGACCGCCGTGGCCAGGCTGACCATGGCGCCGTTTTCGGGCGTCAGCACATTGCCCGAGAAGCCGAACCAGCCGACGCCACCGCGCACCGCCAGCATGCGATGCGACAAGTCGGGGCGCAGATGGCGGGGCTGAGACTCGGCGTCGTTGCGGTAGACCTCGTTCGACAGCACGCCCACCGAGGCGTAGCCGAAATGAGCGATGTAGCCAGCGATCTGCGCCGCGATGCCGCTAGCCATGGTGCCGGTGCGGCTGTAGTCGTCCTGATGGCCGGAACGGTCGCGCTTGGCAATGAAATCCTCGATCTTGTCCTGGTCGAGGGGCAGAGCGAAGGTCACCGCCGAGCAGGCGCCGGGCAGCACGTACTCGAGATCGGTCGAGGGCGGTCCCCCGGCCAGGGTCTCGCGCGTGGTGATACCAACCGCGCAGGCGCCGTAGTCCCTGGCGATCTCCTTGACCTTGGCGGTGAGCATCGCGTTGTCCATCAGACTGCCTGTGAATGACGGCCAGCGCCACGGCCGAGATAGGTGTCGAAGCAGGCTGCGACGGTGCGCACGTAGGGGCGGCCGAGCGATGTGATGTGCAGCGTGCCGCCCTTCCGGCTCACGAGCCCGTCGCGCTCGAGCTCGGCGAGGCCGTCCACATCAGCGAGCGCGGCATCCGGATCAACGTCATGCTGACGGCAAAGCGCCCGCACATCGGCGGCGAAATCACACATCAGACGCTCGATGATGGCACGGCAGGCGCGGTCCCGCGCGTCGAGCGCGATGCCGCGCTCGGTAGCAAACTCACCCGCCAACACGGCGTTGCGATAGGCGCGCATATCGCCGGTGTTCTGGGCATAGCCTTGCGGCAGGGCGCTGATCGCCGAGGCGCCAAAGCCTATCAGGGCGACGGCCGCATCATCGGTATAGCCCTGGAAATTGCGGTGCAGGCCGCCATCCTCAAGGTGCTTGGCCATGGCATCATCAGCGCGGGAAAAATGATCCATGCCGATGCGGCGATAGCCGTGGAATTCGAGCCGCCTTGCCGCGGTATCGGCCTGGGCGGCGCGCCCCTGCGGTCCTGCCAGCGCGGCTTCTTCTATCATTTGCTGATGCTTGCGCATCCACGGCACATGGGCGTAGCCGAACATGGCCACCCGGTCGGGCGCCAGGGCCACCGCCTGGTCCACCGTGCGTGCGATATCGGCCTCGGTCTGATGGGGCAGGCCGTACATCAAATCAAAATTGAGCGCTGCGACACCTGCCTGACGGAGCATGGTCACCGCATCGGCGACCATTTCCACCGGCTGGACACGGTTGATCGCCTGCTGCACCTCCTCGGTAAAGTCCTGTACCCCGAGACTGGCGCGGCTGACACCCTCGTGGCCCAGCCTGTCAGCCATCACCGGTGTCAAGGTGGTGGGATCTATCTCGATGGCGATCTCGGCCTCAGGCGTAATCGCGAAATGTCGGCGCAGCGCCGCCATCAAATCCGCGAAGCTCTCTTCGCCGAGCTGCGTCGGCGTGCCACCGCCGAAATGCACATGCGAGACCGGCATGTTGACGGGCAACGCCGCTACCGCGATCTCGATCTCGCGCACCAGCACATCTGCATAGGCAGCGATGCGCAGCGGATCGTTGGAGATCGTGGTGTGGCAGCCACAATACCAGCACAACCGGTCGCAAAAGGGCACATGGATATAGAGCGACAGCGGAGCCGTAGCGTCGAGCGCCTCCAGCCAGCCGCCAAAGGCCGCCCCGTCGACGCCGTCATGGAAATGCGGCGCGGTCGGATAGCTGGTGTAACGCGGCACGCGCGCGCTACCATATTTCGCGACAGAATCCACCATGCTTGGCTTATCCCTATTCCACGCCGTTGGCACCTTGATTGAGGTCAACCACCACTGCCGAGATGGCCGCGTCCCGATCGCCGCGCCGACTTCGCCGATAGATACACATGTTCGCATACCACAAGGCGCGCTCGCCTGCGAGTTGTCAGCGCCAATCGGACACCAGCGGCGGCCTCACGCAGCACAGCATGCCGAGAGCGCGGACTTCGCCAAAATTCTGGCTCGATCCAGCATGGCAGCGGTGGTAGCGGCAAAGGCGGCAAAGGCGCAAGTGCATCATTTGCCACTCACCCCTCCTTGTGATCATAATCCGCGCTTCGATTCAGGAGGGCCGAGCATGGGCGATGCGGGCGTGATAGTGGTTGGCGGCGGCAACGCCGCCATGTGTGCAGCCCTAGCGGCCCTTGAGAAAGGCGCCTCGGTGTTGGTGCTCGAACGGGCGAACGAGGACGAGCGCGGTGGCAACACGCGCTTTACCGCCGGTGCCATGCGTGTCGCCTATGACGGCCTCGACGATCTCTTGCAGATCATGCCAGACCTCAGCGAGGACGAGCGCGCAAACACCGATTTTGGCAACTACCCGGCCGACCAGTTCTTCGACGACATGGCGCGGGTCACGGAATACCGGGCCAATCCGGACCTGGTCGAGGTGCTGGTGCGCCAGAGCCAACCGACGCTCGTCTGGATGCGTGAACAAGGCATCCGCTTCATGCCCATGTATGGCCGCCAGGCCTTCAAGATCGACGGCCGCTTCCGCTTCTGGGGCGGGCTGACGGTGGAGGCCTGGGGCGGTGGTGCGGGACTCTGCGAAGCCGAGTTCCGGGCAGTCGAGAAAGCGGGCGCCGAGATCCGTTACGGCGCCCGCGTGATCTCGCTGGTGCAGGACGGCCCGCGGGTCTGCGGTGTGGTTCTCCGCCAGGGCGGGTACGAGGAGACGCTGCACGCCAAGGCTGTCGTGCTCGCCTGCGGCGGCTTCGAGGCCAATGCCGAGTGGCGGACGCGCTACCTCGGGCCCGGCTGGGACCTCGCCAAGGTGCGCGGCAGCCGCTTCAACACCGGTGACGGCATCCGCATGGCGCTCGATGCAGGTGCCGTGGCGGCAGGTAACTGGTCAGGGTGCCATGCGGTAGGCTGGGATCGCAACGCACCGCCCTTCGGCGATCTTGCGGTCGGCGACGGCTTCCAGAAGCACAGCTATCCCTTCGGCATCATGGTCAATGGAGAAGGCAAGCGCTTTGTCGACGAGGGTGCGGATTTTCGCAACTACACCTATGCCAAATATGGCCGCCGTATCCTCCAGCAACCAGGACAATTCGCCTGGCAAATCTTTGATGCCAAAGTAGAACACTTGCTACGCGATGAATATCATATACGTGAGGTCACCAAGGTCACGGCTGACACCCTAGAGAATCTGGCAGCTCGGCTCGATGACGTTGACACCCAGGCCTTTCTGGAGACGATCGCCGCTTTCAACACAGCGGTGCGCGACGACATCGCCTTCGACCCGACGGTCAAGGACGGCCGCTGCACCGAAGGGCTGACCCTGGCCAAGAGCAATTGGGCCAATGCCCTAGATACACCGCCCTACAGCGCCTACGCGATAACCTGCGGTGTGACCTTCACATTCGGGGGCATCGCCATCACGCCAGATTGTGCCGTGGCCGAGACCGACGGCGGCACCATTCCCGGCCTCTTTGCCGCGGGGGAACTGGTCGGCGATCTCTTCTATTTCAACTATCCCGGCGGTACCGGGTTGACCTCGGGCTCGGTCTTCGGGCGCATCGCCGGTTGCGGCGCAGCCGATTTCGCGAAGGGGAACGGATGATGGCGAGCCCACTTGGCTTCATCGGCCTCGGCGTCATGGGCGGGCCCATGTGCCGCAATCTGGTGACCAAGTCGGGACTGCCGGTAATTGCCTACGACATCCGCCAGGAGCCTCTCGACCGGCTTGCCGAAGCCGGCGCGCGCGCTGTCGCAGGCATCGTTGAGGTAGCGGCCGAGGCGGACGTGATCTTCCTGTCACTGCCCGGGCATGCGGAGCTGGAAGCCGTTGGCTCCGAGTTGCTCTCGGCCGCACGCCGGGGATCGGTCGTTGTCGATACCAGCACCGTTCCAGTGGCGCTGACCCGGGACATGGCGGCCCGCTTTGCAAAACAAGGCATGGACTACGCGGATGCTCCGGTAGCGCGTACGCGCGCGGCAGCCGAGGCGGGCACGCTTGCGGTCATGGTCGGTGCCAAGGATGCTGTGCTTGCACGCATTCGCCCGCACCTCGCCTGTTTTGCCAGCGACATCAGCCATTGCGGCGGCATCGGCGCGGGCCAGGTCGGCAAGCTGATGAACAACATGGTACTGTTCCAGAGCGTGGTCGCATTATCTGAAGCGCTAACCATCGCACGGCGCGCGGGCGTCGATGGCGAGCGCTTGTTCGAGACCCTGTCAACTGGCTCTGCCGACAGCTTCGCGCTGCGCAATCACGGCATGAAGGCGCTGATGCCGGGAGACTTTCCGGAACGTGCCTTCTCCGCCCGCTACGCCCTGGAAGACTTGCGCTATGCCATGCAGCTCGCAGCCGACGGCGGTGTCGCAGTGCCCGGCGCCGAAACCGCCGCGAGCATGCTGGAAGCCGCTATCGCCGCCGGCCATGGCGACGAATACCACCCAACGATATTGAACGTGGTGGAAAAGCGTTCGGGCGTGTCCAACAGCCCCGCCAACGCCCGCTGAACTTCCGCTCGAACCGCCATGACCACTCCTTCCGAATACTGCAACCCGATCTGGTTGGCCGCAGAGTATGACGCCATTCGGCAGGCCTCACGATGACGACGCTGATCACGGGAGCGACCGGCTTTGTTGGTGCCGCGGTCGCACGCCGCGTGCTGGCAGAGGGCCGCCCGGTGCGCGCGCTGGTACGCCACGACAGCGACCGCAGCAATATCGAGGGCCTGGACGTAGCGGTCGTCGAGGGCGACCTCACCGATGCGGCGTCCCTAGCGGAGGCAGTGCGCGGCTGCAAGTCGGTCTTTCACGTGGCCGCCGACTACCGCATCTGGTGCCCTGATCCGGCGGCCATGATGGCAACCAATGTCGAGGGATCGCGGGCCCTGATGCGGGCGGCAGCCGAGGCTGGGGTACAGCGCGCCGTCTATACCTCCAGTGTCGCAACGATAATGCCGCACGCCGACGGGACGCCCGCCGACGAAAACACACCGTCCTCCGTGGACAATATGATTGGCTCCTACAAACGCTCAAAATATCTGGCCGAGCAGGTGGTCCTGGCGGTGGCCGAGGAGACGGGTCTAGAGGTGGTAGTGGTCAACCCCTCGACCCCGGTCGGCCCGCGCGACATCAGGCCGACGCCGACCGGGCGCCTAATTCGCGATGCCGCGGCGGGACGCGTGCCCGCTTATGTGGAGACCGGGCTCAATATTGTGCATGTTGACGATGTCGCGGACGGCCATTGGCTTGCCCATAAGCGGGGGAATGTGGGCAGGCGCTACATTCTCGGTGGAGAGAACATGAGCCTACGGAAGATCCTCAGCACGGTGACACGCCTAGCCGGGCGACGACCGCCGACACTACAGCTGCCGAACCCTTTGGCGATGGGCATCGCCCACATGTCGGAGGCCGTCGCCCGGCTGACCGGACGCGAGCCGATGGCGACTATGGACGGGGTACGCATGGCTCGCCACAAGATGTATTTTTCGAGCCGCCGGGCCTGCGACGAGCTCGGCTACGCGCCGCGTCCGGCACACGAAGCCCTGGCCGATGCTGTGGCCTGGTTCTCCAAGGGCGGGTGAGCATGAGCAATCCGACGGTTAGGTTGGTACACCTCGCGATCCAGCGCCACCACGACAAGGAAGCGGTTGCGTATCCCTATTTCGGCGACTTCGAGATCGAGGATTTCGTCTATCTCGTCGGCCCCTTCGCCTGGGTTGGTGTCTTTGAACGATTTTTTCTGGCCTTCGGCCTGGGAGGAATCGGCTATCTTAGCTGGCAGAGCTGGGAGCTACCTGGCAGGCGCCGATGAGCGAACGCAAGATCAGGGCAAGGCGCAGCCTACTGTTCGCACCAGCCGACAGGCCCGAGCTGTTCGCCAAGGCGCTGGCGACAGGCGCCGATATGGTCTGCATCGATCTCGAAGATGCGGTGCCGCCGGGCGACAAGGCAGCGGCGCGCGCCACGGCGATGGCGCTTCTCGCCACGCCCTGCGCCGACGACGGCGTGGAGCGTCTGTTGCGCATCAACAACCTGCGTGGGAGCGAGGGTCTGCGCGACATCGAGGCCATTCTGGAAAGTCCGGCGTCGCCTGGTGCATTGCTGCTACCCAAAGTCGAATCAGCGGACGAACTACGTCTGCTGGGCGAACTGCTCTCAACAGGTCCGCAGGCTGATATCCGCCTCCATGTCATCATCGAAACCAATGCCGGGCTGGAAGCGGCGCACGAGATCGTCCAGGCCAGTCCGCGGCTCGACCTGATGGCTTTCGGTGGCGTCGACATGGCGGCGGAGCTGCGCTCGCGCCCGACCTGGGAGGCTTTTTTGTACACCCGCTCGCGCCTGGTAACCGCCGCCGCGGGCGCTGGCGTCGACCTGCTTGACGTACCTCACCTCGATTTGTCGGACAGGGACGGAATGGTCGCGGATGCCGAGCGGGCACGCGACCTCGGCTTTACCGGCAAGGCGGCGATCCATCCGAGCCAGGTCGCGGCCATCAATGCGGTGTTCAGCCCGCTCCCGAAAGAGGTGTCGCGGGCCCGCCAGATCATCGCCGCCTTTGAAGCCAGCCCCAACGGCGTCGTGGTCATCGATGGCAAGCTCATCGAGGCTCCGGTCCTACGCTCCATGCGGCGCCTGATCGCAGTTGCAGAGCGTATTGCCGCCAGCTAACCGCCATGTGCCCCGACATGCAGACGCCGTCGTCAAACACCTTGCTAAAACCGTACGTGAGTGCCGTTCTGGCCGGGGTGTTGCAAGCCGAACTCGGCATTCTCGTCTACGACAGTATCGTCGTGACCGTGTGGAATTACTTGCGGCAACACCAAATGATGAGTGATTTTGCTGTATGGTCTTTCGCGACAGCAGCCCAGATAAGGCACGTGCCATGAATACACCAAACAAGTCCTACAAGTGGGTCGGAACACGGCCGGTACGTCCCGACGGGGTGGAGAAGGTAACGGGTGCTGCTCGCTTCGGCGCCGATCTGTCACTCCCAGGCATGCTAGTTGGAAAAATGCTGAGGAGCCCCCACGCCCATGCGCTCATTCGCGGTATCGACGTGAGCAAGGCGGCAGCGCTGTCCGGCGTCAAGGCAATCGTCACGGCAGCGGACTTCCCCGACCACGTGTCGGCCTATGCCGGCCCCGACCGTCTCGAGCGCAACATGGCTCACCTGACGCGCAACGTCATGGCACGGGAGAAGGCGCTTTACGAAGGGCACCCGGTCGCCGCTGTTGCTGCCACCACGAAAGCTGTGGCCAATGAAGCTCTGTCGCTGATCGCGGTGGATTACGAGGTGCTGCTCCACGTCATCGGCGTCGAGGAGGCGATGGCGCCGGATGCGCCGCTGCTGTTCGAGGACATGATCAGCCGCGGCGATGGCCCCGAGACCGATACGCCCTCAAACATCGCCAAAATCCGCGTGATGGAGATCGGTAATATAGAAGCAGCCTTCGCCGAGGCTGACATGGTGGTCGAGCACAACTTCACCACCGAGCCCGTGCACCAGGGCTATATCGAGCCCCACGCCTGCGTCGCCAGCTACACCCAGGACGGCAAAGGCGAGGTCTGGTGCTGCACCCAAGGGCATTTCGCGGTGCGCGCCTTAACCGCCAACCTACTCGGTATGGAGCTTGCCGACATCACCGTTACGCCGTCCGAGCTTGGCGGTGCCTTCGGTGGCAAGACCGTGGTCTATCTCGAGCCAGTCGCCTTAGCATTGGCGAAGAAGTGCACCAGGCCCGTGAAGATGGTCATGAGTCGAGAGGAGGTCTTTAAAGCTTCGGGTCCCACCTCCGGCAGCATCATGACCGTCAAAATCGGTGCCAAGGCCGATGGCACCATCACGGCGGCGGAAGGCAATTTCGCCTATTCGGCAGGTGCCTTTCCCGGTTCGCCCGTTGTCAATGCCTGCATGTGCGCCTTCTCGCGCTACGACCTCACCAACGTCAAAACCACAGGCATCGATGTAGTCGTCAACCGGCCCAAGGCCGCGGCCTATCGCGCGCCTGGCTCACCGATTGCCGCCTACGCGGTAGAAAGTGCCATGGATGAGCTTGCTCGTAAACTCAACATGGACCCGCTGAAGCTACGCCTCCAAAATGCAGCGCGCAACGGTAGCACGACAATCTATGGACAGAAGTTTAGCAGCATCGGCTTTGCCGAGACCGTGGAGGCACTGCTCGACCATCCCCATTACAAGGCGCCACTCGGTCCTAACCAGGGGCGTGGCGTCGCCTCTGGTTACTGGTTCAACGCCGGCGCGGAATCCTCGGCTACTTTGCAGATCAACGAAGACGGGACGGTGGAGGTCGCCACCGGAAGTCCCGACGTGGGCGGCTCGCGCGCCTCGATGGCGCTCATGACAGCAGAGACCCTTGGTGTCGATTACGGCAAGGTTAATGTGGTTGTGGCGGATACTGCTTCGGTCGGCTTCGCCTTCGTTAGCGGCGGTAGCCGCGTGACCCTGGCTACGGGTCTTGCGGTGATCAACGCCGCCGAGGACGTCATTGGCCAGTTGTGCACCCGGGCCGCCATGATGTGGGGTGTCGATCCCGAAGGCGTAACCTGGGAGAACGGCTACGCCAAGCCATCGAGCAGCAATGTAGGCGAACATGAGCCCTTATCGTTGCGCGAGATCGCCGCCAACAAGGCTGCGACCGGAGGGCCAATCGGTGCCAGTGCGGGTGTTAACGCGACTGGGGTCGGCCCCGGCGTCTCGACACAGATCTGCGATATCGAGGTCGATCCGGACACCGGAGGCGTGACCGTGCTGCGCTACACCGTAGCCCAGGATGTCGGCTGCGCCGTGCACCCCTCTTACGTCGAAGGGCAGATGCAGGGTGGCGTTGTGCAGGGCATCGGCTGGGCGCTCAACGAAGAGTATGTCTACGATGATCAGGGGTGTATGGAGAACGCGAGCTTTCTCGACTACCGCATGCCGCTGGCCTCCGACCTGCCGATGATCGACACGGTGATGGTGGAGGTAACCAACCCCGACCATCCCTACGGCGTAAAGGGCGTCGGCGAGGCCAATATCGTACCCCCCATGGCGGCCGTCGCCAACGCTGTGCGTGATGCAATCGGCAAGCGCCTGACGGATCTTCCCATGTCGCCGCCGCGCGTGCTTGCGGCCATGGAGGAACATGACTGACAAGGCCCCGGGCATGGCCGTCCGCACCCGGGCGAAGGTCGATTTAAAGGCCCCAACAGCCAGTATTTCTATGAACTCGCCTCTGCTCGCTTCGGCTATCGCGAAGAGGTACCGGAGGTCTTCAGACCTTCTACGTCAAGGGCTACCATCTTTTACTCCGCTTTGCGGCAGTTACCCTTGCATTACATCCAACATGGTGGTGCCAAGGCTTGCCGGCGAATCGGCAACCACGACACCAGCTGAGTTCAAGGCCTCAATCTTCTCGCCGGCACCGCCTTTGCCACCGGCAATGATTGCTCCAGCATGCCCCATGCGCCGGCCCGGTGGCGCGGTGCGTCCGGCAATGAAACCGACCACGGGTTTCTTCACCTTAGATGTCTTTAGGAACTCCGCCGCTTCCTCCTCGGCACTGCCACCGATCTCTCCGATCATAACGATGCCCTCGGTGTCCGGGTCGGCCAGAAAGAGATCCAAGCAATCAATGAAATTGGTGCCGTTGACGGGATCGCCACCAATGCCGATGCAGGTGCTTTGGCCAAGGCCTACCGCACTGGTCTGGGCGACCGCCTCGTAGGTCAGCGTACCCGAGCGTGAGACGATGCCGATGCGCCCCGGCGCATGGATATGCCCCGGCATGATGCCGATCTTGCAGGCTTCCGGTGTGATGAGGCCGGGGCAGTTGGGGCCGATTAAGCGCGTGTCAGAGTTGCCGAGAAGCCGCTTGACCCGCACCATATCGGACACCGGAATCCCTTCGGTGATGCAGACCAGAAGCGTCACGCCGGCATCGACGGCCTCGAAGATCGCGTCAGCGGCGAAAGGCGGCGGCACGTAGATGACGCTGGCGTCTGCGCCGGTCGCCGCGACCGCCTCGTAGGTGGTGTCAAAGACTGGCAGATCGAGATGGGTGCTGCCGCCCTTGCCAGGGGTCACACCACCCACCATGCGGGTACCATAGGCGATCGCCTGCTCCGAATGGAAGGTGCCCTGACGGCCGGTGAAACCCTGGCAGATCACCTTGGTCTCGGCATCGACGAGAACTGTCATCGCGAGACTTCCTTTACCGCGTGAACCATGTTCTCGGCAGCATCGCCGAGGTCGTTGGCGGAAATAATAGGCAGACCGGAATCGGCCAAAATCTTCTTGCCGAGATCGACATTGGTGCCTTCGAGGCGGACGACGAGCGGCACATGCAGGCTGACTGTGCGCGCCGCGCCGACGATGCCCTCCGCAATCACGTCGCAGCGCATGATACCACCGAAAATATTGACCAGCACACCGTCCACGTCTGGGTCCGAGAGGATGATCTTAAAGGCCTCGGTCACGCGCTCGCCGGTGGCACCGCCGCCGACATCGAGAAAATTGGCAGGCTCGCCGCCGTGCAGCTTGATGAGATCCATCGTCGCCATGGCGAGGCCGGCGCCATTGACCATGCAGCCGATATTGCCGTCGAGCTTTATGTAGTTGAGATCATAGCGGGCCGCCGCCAGTTCGCGCGGATCCTCCTCGCTCTCGTCGCGCAGGTCCGCGATATCCGGCTGGCGATAGAGCGCGTTGTCATCGAAGTTCATTTTAGCGTCGAGCGCTAGCACATCACCACTGCCAGTGACCACAAGCGGATTGACCTCGATGAGGTTGGCATCGGTCTCGAGATAGGCCTTGTAGATGGCAGCCAGAAACTTGATCAGGGAAAAGACCTGGCGCCCTTCGAGGCCGAGCCCAAAAGCCAGGCGCCGAGCATGGAATGGCTGCAGCCCGCTAGCCGGGTCGATGGCAGCGCGGAGAATTCTTTCCGGCGTGCTTGCCGCCACCTCCTCGATATCCATGCCGCCCTCGGTCGAGGCCATAATGGTGATGCGGCTGGTAGCGCGGTCGAGCAGCACACCAAGATAGAGCTCGCGCGCAATATCACAGCCTTCCTCGATATAGACGCGCTTGACTTCTTTTCCTTCTGGCCCGGTCTGATGGGTAATCAGCGTCATGCCGATCATCGCCTTGGCGGCCTCGACCACCTCGTCGATAGACTTGGCAACCTTTACGCCGCCGCCCTTGCCCCGCCCACCGGCATGAATCTGTGCCTTGACCACCCATACGGCGCCGCCCAGCGTCTGCGCGGCTTCTTCAGCCTCCTGCGGCGTATAGGCGATCTGGCCACGCGGGACAGCCACGCCATACTTAGCGAGCAATGCCTTCGCCTGATATTCATGGATATTCATGAAGCACTTTCGTTGTCGACAGCCGCAGCGATGGTGTCGAATCCGTCTTCGGAATGTATCACGTTAGCGGTATTGGCCAAGGCCTTCCCTGCCATTGTGTAAAAAGATGACCCGGATCGTTTTGCCGAGATTACGCTATTTGGCGCGCCCGCGGCCCCTGGTAGCCACCCTGACCTTGACGCCGCGACGCGGCGGTCTCGCTGTTTTTGCCTTACTGCGGGCGCTCTTGCGCATCATGTTGCGCACCACCCCCACCAACTCGCGCACGGCGCCGGCTGACTTGTCGAACTGGGCTTTCTCGCGCCGGTTTAAGGTGATCTCGACGACCCGCTCGACGCCATCCCCCCCGATCACCGCCGGCGTGCCAACATAGAGTCCGTGCACGCCATATTCGCCGTCGAGATGTACGGCGCAGGGCAGAACCCGCTTCTTATCGCAAAGATAGGCTTCGGCCATCTGGATCGCCGACGAGGCTGGGGCATAGAAGGCTGATCCCGTCTTTAGCAGACCAACGATCTCAGCTCCACCGTCACGAGTGCGCTGGACGATCTCGTCGAGCTTGGCCTTGCTCAGCCAACCCATCTTGATCAAATCTGGCAGCGGAATACCAGCTACCGTCGAGTAGCGTACCAGCGGCACCATGGTATCACCATGCCCGCCAAGCACAAAGGCGCTGACATCCTCGACCGAGACGTCAAGCTCCTCGGCCAGAAAATATCGGAAGCGCGCAGAGTCGAGAACACCCGCCATGCCAACCACGCGCTTGTGCGGTAGACCACTGGCTTCGCGCAACGCCCAGACCATCGCATCGAGCGGATTGGTTATGCAGATAACGAACGCCTTGGGACAGTATTTTTTGATACCCGTGCCAACAGCCTGCATGACCTTTGTATTAATGTTCAGTAGATCGTCACGGCTCATGCCTGGCTTGCGCGCGATGCCCGCTGTCACGATGACGACATCCGAGCCGCGTAGCGTGGCATAACTATTGGTGCCCGCAACCACGGCATCGAAGCCCTCGATGGGTGAGGATTCGGCAATGTCCAGGCTTTTACCCTGGGGCAGGCCGTCGACGATGTCGAACATCACCACATCGCCAAGCTCCTTGAGGCCGGCAAGGTAGGCCAGGGTGCCACCGATATTTCCGGCGCCAACCAGCGCGATCTTGTTGCGAGCCATACTGAAATCTCCTTTATATTTCGGCCCGAAAATGCCGGCGCTTTATAGTCCAAAACGTGCCACGCGCGCAAACTTAGGCGGGCCGGTGGGGTGCCGCGAGATAAGCCTCGCTCTGCATCTCCACCAGGCGCGAGGCGGCGCGCCGAAACTCAAAGGCACCAGTGCCTCTAGCGTAAAGAGAGTCGGGCGGACCGTCACCGCTAACAAGCAGCTTGACGTTGTGATCGTAGAGAATGTCGATCAGCATCGCCAGGCGACGAGCCTCGTTGCACTGCTCCGGCACCATCACCGGCACGTTGGCTAGCACCACGGTATGGAAATGATTGGCGATGGCAAGATAATCGGCAGCACCGAGCGGCTGCTCGCAGAGATCGGCGAAGACGAAGCGGGCGATGCCGCGATTAGCCGCCGGCACGGTGACCTCACGTCCCTGGACCAGCAGCGTCTCGGATACTGTGCATGCACCACCAATAAGACGCTGGAAGGTCTCATCGAGCGCCGTCTCAGAAGCCTCACCAAGAGGCGTGAAATAGACTTTTGCTTCCGTCATGCCCACGAGCCGGTAGTCGCTCGGGCCGTTGAGATGCACGATATCGAAGCGCTCTTCGACCAGATCGATGAAGGGCAGAAAGCTATCGCGCTGAAGACCGTCGAGATAGAGTTCACGCGGCGGCCGGTTGGAAGTGGCGACGATCACCACGCCGGCCTCGAGCAAGGCGGCGAATAGCCGACCCAGGATCATTGCGTCGGTAATGTCACGCACCTCGAACTCGTCAAAGCAGAGCAACCAGGCTTTATCGGCCAGCGCCACGGCGAGCGGCGGGATAGGATCGGCGGCACTATGGCGGGCGGGCCCTGGCGCGACACCGCGCCAGCGATGAATTTGTGCGTGCACGTCCTGCATGAAGGCATGGAAATGAGTTCTGCGGCGGCGCCCCACCGGGGCGCAATCATAGAACAGGTCCATGAGCATAGTCTTGCCACGCCCCACCCCACCATAGAGGTAGAGGCCGCGCGGCGGCAGCCGCTTGTCGCTGCCGCCGCCGAGGCCGAGACGATCGCGCCAGCCGCCACGCTGCATCGGCTGCCAGTGCCGCAGCCGTGCGTGCAGGACTTGCAGCGCCTGCGCCGCCAACTCCTGCGTCGGGTCTGGGTGCAGCTGCCCGGCGGCAACCCGTCGCCGATAGGCGGCGATGGGGCCGTCGCTCACCGGGTCTCTACCGCAACGTCGGGATGGTGTACTCTACGCCTTCCCGGATGCCACTCGGCCAGCGCGCGGTCACGGTCTTGAGTTGGGTGTAGAAGCGCACCCCGTCCATACCATGGGTGTTGTGGTCGCCGAACTTCGAGGCCTTCCAGCCGCCAAAGCTGTGATAGGCCACTGGCACCGGGATCGGCACGTTGACGCCGACCATGCCGATATTGGCGCGGTTCACGAAATCGCGCGCCGCATCGCCGTCACGAGTAAAAATAGCTGTGCCATTGCCGTAGGCGTTCTCACGCACCAGGTTCAACGCACCCTCATAGTCGTCGGTGCGGACCACGGACAGCACCGGGCCAAAGATCTCTTCCTTGTAGATATCCATCTCCGGCGTCACCTTGTCGAACAGGGTGCCGCCCATGAAGTAACCGTTTTCATAGCCCTGCAGGGTATAGTCGCGGCCGTCGACCAGCAAGTCAGCACCTTGCGCCACGCCGGAATCAATGAGGCCGCCGATACGCTGCTGCGCCTCGGCCGTGACGATCGGACCCATATCCGCTTCCGGATCATTGTATGGCCCGATTTTGAGACTCTCGATGCGGGGCCTGAGGCGCTCGATCAGGGGCTGAGCAGTGCCGCCGACGGCAACCGCCACCGAGACCGCCATGCAGCGCTCGCCGGCCGAGCCATAGGCCGCACCCATCAGGGCATCGGTGGCCTGATCGAGATCCGCATCCGGCATCACCACCATATGGTTCTTGGCGCCACCGAGCGCCTGCACCCGCTTGCCGGCGGCGGCGGCCATGCCATAGACCGTTTGCGCGATGGGTGTGGAGCCAACGAAGCTGATCGCCGCCACGTCTGGATGCACGAGTAGCGCGTTCACCGCGTCCTTGTCGCCGTTTAGCACGTTGAACACGCCATCCGGCACGCCGGCTTCGGAGAACAGCTCCGCAAGCTTGAGCGGGCAGCTCGGATCGCGCTCGGAGGGCTTGAGGATGAAGGTGTTGCCGCAGGCGACCGCCAACGGCGCCATCCACAAGGGGATCATGGCCGGGAAGTTGAACGGCGTGATGCCAACACAGACGCCGACGGGTTGACGCACGGAGAAGCTGTCAACGCCGGTGCCCACGGCCTCGGTGTACTCGCCCTTGAGCAGGTGCGGGATGCCGCAGGCGAACTCGACCACCTCGAGGCCGCGAGTGATCGAGCCCTTGGCATCGGGAATGGTCTTGCCATGTTCGCTGCCGACCAACTCGGCCAGCTCATCCATGTTGTCCTCGATCAGGGACTTGAGGCGAAACATGCAGCGGGCACGGGTGATTGGCGTCGTCGCCGCCCAGCCGGGAAAAGCCGCCTTTGCCGCTGCCACAGCCTCGTCCACATCCGCGGCGTCGGCCAGCGGCACGTGTTTTTCGGCCTCGCCCGTCGCTGGGTTGAACACGTCGCCGAGGCGACCGTTTTTATCAGCCACTTTCTGGCCATTGATGTAATGGTGAAGCGTCGTGGTCATGATGCTCGATTCTTGTTTTCTTAAGTTCCGGACCAGGTGTTTATTTCAGATAGCCGAGTTCGCGCCAAGTGGCGTAGCGGGTACGGAACTCGCTGAGAGATTGCCATACGCGTGCAAATGTCTCGTCGGCGGCGACCTCCTCGGTCAACACTTCGCCCCACGCCACCTTGAGCGCGGCGAGGATTTCGGGCGACCATTCGTGCAGCGTCACGCCTTGCGATTGGAAGAACTCCATCGAAGGTACCTGCTTGGCCTCGCTGAGCGCGATCGTACGCGTCACCATGCGGCCGCAGGCAACCTCGATGATACGCTGTTGCTGGGCGCTAAGCGCGTTCCATTTATCGAGATTCACCATCATCTCGACCCAGGTAGATTGCTGGTGCCAGCCTGGAAAATAATAGTGTTTGGCGATCTGGTGAAAACCCAGGCTCTGGTCAATCGCCGGGCTCGCCAGCTCGGTCGCGTCAATCGTCCCCAGCTCGAGCGCAGGAAAGATATCGCCGGGCGCCAGAAGCTGGGTGGAAACGCCGAGCTTTTCCATCACGCGCGCGCCGAGGCCGAAGAAGCGCATTTTCAACCCCGACAGCTCCTCGACACTGGTTATCTCGGTGCGGAACCAGCCCGATGCCTCCGGCGCAAACAAGCCGCAAAGATGCGACTTTATATTATGCTGGACATAAATCTCGTCGAACAACGCTTCGCCGCCACCGTAATAGTACCAGGCCATATACTCGGCCGACGCGGGGCCAAAAGGCACGGCGGCGAAAAGCTGCAGAGCGGGAACCTTGCCCGACCAAAAGCCGGGCGTGGCATACCCTGCATCTACCGAGCCGGTGGAGACCGCGTCGAAGACCTCAAAGGCCGGCACCAGTGCGCCGGGCTCGAAGAACTTGAGCTTCATGTTGCCGCCCGAAAGCGCATCAACATCGTCGATGAAGGCCTGGCCAGACGGCCCCACCAGCGCCAACGTCGAGGTATAGGTGCTGGCGAGCTTCCAGCTTACCGGCTCGCCGAGCCCACTGTCGGCGGCGGGCGCGGTTGTCTCACTCGCCGGCGCCGATGCGGTCTCCGCACCAGGGACCGGCGCCTCTGTCGACCGGTACGTCCGACCGTAATAACCGACGCCCAAGCCGATCACCAATGCGATGATAATGCTCAATCCACGCATGACGTCCTCCCGCCCGAGTAACAAAGAAAGGTAGAATAGCGCAGAAGCAGGACCTTTGCCCATGACCCTAGAGTATGTATTGGCTAATTGGGGCCAGTTTGACCGAGACATGCTCTAGATTGTGCCGGGGCTTACGATCAACGTAATGTAGAGGCCATAGCCCGCAACCAGCGCCGCGCCTTCAAGACGTCCGATGCGCCGGCGGACGGTTATCATCAGCGACAGGCCCACGGTCACCGCCAACATTACCCATAAGTCGAAGGCGAGCAGTTCCGCGGCTACGGGCACGGGCACGACCAGCGCCGTGATGCCGGCAATCGCCAGGATATTGAACAGGTTCGAGCCCAGCACGTTGCCGATGGCGAGATCGCTATGTCCGCGCCAAGCGGCCATGCCGGCGGTGGCAATCTCGGGCAGCGACGTGCCGAAGGCGACCAGGCTGAGACCGATCACAGCCTCCGACAGACCGGCCAGCCGCGCCACCTCTACCGCGCCGTCTATCAAGAGGTCAGCGCCAATAATCACGCCCGCGATGCCGCCGACGGTGAACAGCATCGCCTCCCAGGGTTTAGTCGACGCCTCCTTAATCTCATCGCCAAGATCGGCGATAGCAGATGCCGCAGCCCGGCGCGCAGCCCAGAACGACCATACCGTATAGCCGACCAGCAACAGCACCATAAGTACGCCAATTGGGCGATCGATGGTGCCACGCAAACAAAGGCTGACAAAGACCAAGCTTACCAGCAGTAGAATGGTGCCGTCGCGGCGCACCGTCCTGCCGACGATGAGGATCGGGGTGAACAATGCGGCGACGCCGATCATGGCCAGCACGTTGGCGATGTTGGAGCCGACCACATTGCCCAGTACGATATCCGGGTGGCCGCTGAGCGCCGCGTTGAGGCTGACCACGAGCTCCGGCGCCGAAGTGCCGAAAGCCACCACTGTCAGGCCGATGACCAAGGGTGAGACGCGCCAGCCGCGCGCCAGTCCGACGGCACCGTTCACCAGCATCCCGCCCCCCACCAGCAACAGCAGTAGGCCGGTAACGACAAAGACAATCATCATATCACCGGCGCTCGACCATCAGCTTCTTGATCTCGCCGATCGTCCGGCCTGGATTGAGACTTTTCGGACAGGTTTTAGTGCAGTTCATGATGGTGTGGCAGCGGTAGAGCTTAAAGGGATCCTCCAGCGCGTCGAGCCGCTCGCCGGCCGCCTCGTCGCGGCTATCGGCGAGCCAGCGATAGGCCTGCAACAGCGCCGCCGGGCCCAGATACCGCTCGCCGTTCCACCAATAGCTGGGACAGCTGGTGGAGCAGCAGAAGCAAAGGACGCATTCGTAAAGGCCGTCGAGCTTCTCGCGCTCCTCGGGGCTTTGCAAACGCTCGCCGGCGGGCGGCGGCGTCTCGGACTGCAGCCAGGGCTCTATGGAGGCATATTGGGCGTAGGCGCGGTTGAGGTCGGGCACCAGGTCCTTGACCACCGGCATGTGTGGCAGTGGGTAGACCGGCACCTCGCCATCAATCTCGTCGATGAACTTAGTGCAGGCGAGCGTATTAGTGCCGTCGATGTTCATGGCACAGCTGCCACAAACACCTTCGCGACACGAGCGGCGGAAGGTAAGCGTCGCATCGATCTCGTTTTTGATCTTGATCAGCGCGTCGAGAACCATCGGCCCGCAGGCGTCGAGATCGATCTCGTAACGGTCCACACGCGGATTCTCGTCATCGTCCGGGCTCCAGCGATAAACCGCGAAGGTACGCACATCTGTCGCCCCTTCCACCGCCTTGTGCGTGGTGCCAACACCGACCCGCGAGTTCTTCGGAAGTGTGAATTCTACCATGGGTTCAGCCTCTCGAATGGCAGCGTTTAGTACACCCGTATCTTGGGCGGGATGGACTGGACCTCGTTGGTCAGCGTGTTCAAGTGGACGGGGCGGTAATCAAGACGCGGCGTGCCATCGCCATCGAGCCAGGAAATGGTGTGCTTGAGCCAGTTCTCGTCGTCGCGGTCGGCATAGTCTTCCCGCGCGTGGCCGCCGCGGCTTTCGGTACGGTTGGCAGCGCCGGCCAGCGCGACCACAGCCTGGGCCATGAGGTTTTCCAGTTCCAGGGTCTCGACAAGATCCGAGTTCCACACCAGCGAGCGGTCGGAGACGCCGATGTCGTCGAGCCCACCCCAGGCCTCGGCGAGCTTCCGTACGCCATTCTCCAGCACCTCGCCGGTGCGGAAGACAGCGCAATGGTTCTGCATGATGCGCTGCATCTCAAGACGCATGGCGGCCGTGCGCGTGCTGCCCTTGGCATGGCGCCATTTGTCGAGGCGGGCGATAGCATGCTCACCGGCAGCTGCCGGCAGGTCCTTGTGGGACTCGCCAGGGCGCACCACCTCGGCGGCGCGAATGGCCGCAGCGCGGCCGAAGACCACGAGATCAAGCAACGAGTTGGAACCAAGCCTGTTGGCGCCGTGCACCGAGACGCAGGCCGCCTCACCGATCGCCATCAGCCCCGGCACCACCGCGTCCGGATCACCGCCGCGCAGCGTCACGGCTTCGGCGTGATAGTTAGTCGGAATGCCGCCCATGTTGTAGTGGCAGGTCGGCAGCACCGGGATCGGTTCGCGGGTCACGTCGACCCCACCGAAGATGCGCGCGGTCTCGGCAATACCCGGCAAGCGCAAATTGATCAGCTCCGCATCAAGATGCTCGAGATGCAGGTGGATGTGGTCGGCCTCGGCGCCTACCCCGCGGCCCTCGCGGATCTCCATGGTCATGGAGCGGCTGACCACGTCGCGGCTGGCCAGATCCTTGGCCGACGGCGCATAGCGCTCCATGAAACGCTCGCCCTCACCGTTGGTGAGATAGCCTCCCTCGCCGCGCACCCCCTCGGTGATTAGGCAGCCGGCGCCGTAGATGCCGGTCGGGTGGAACTGCACGAACTCCATGTCCTGACATGGTAGGCCAGCGCGCAGCACCATGGCGTTGCCGTCGCCGGTGCAGGTGTGAGCCGAGGTGCAGGAGAAATAGGCACGCCCGTAGCCGCCCGTCGCCATCACCACCTGATGCGCACGAAAACGGTGGATGGTGCCGTCGTCCAGGTTCCAGGCCATTACCCCACGGCAGACGCCCTCGTCGTCCATAATGAGGTCGAGGGCGAAATATTCGACCAGGAACTCGGCACGAGCGCGCAGCGCCTGCTGGTAGAGCGTGTGCAGAATGGCATGGCCAGTGCGGTCGGCGGCAGCACAGGTGCGCTGGGCGATGCCCCCGCCGAAATTGGTGGTCATACCACCGAAAGCGCGCTGGTAGATCTTGCCTTCGGGCGTGCGCGAGAAGGGCACGCCGTAATGCTCCAGCTCGTAAATCGCGGGCGCCGCCTCACGGCACATATATTCTATGGCGTCCTGGTCACCGAGCCAGTCCGAGCCCTTCACCGTGTCGTACATGTGCCAGCGCCAGTCGTCGTCGCCCATATTGCCGAGCGCCGCCGAGATACCGCCCTGGGCCGCCACGGTGTGGCTGCGCGTGGGGAAAACTTTCGTCAGGCAGGCCGTCTTGAGGCCTTTCTCGGCCATGCCGAAGGTAGCACGCAGGCCGGCGCCACCGGCGCCCACGACGACGACATCGTAAGCATGATCGATGATCGGATACGCATCGGACATAGCAGCTCAGCCCTAGAAAGCGATCTTGAGCACGGAGAAGACGGCGATAGCACCGAGCAAGACGCAGCCAAAGCCGGACGCCAGCAGCATGGCATGTTTGGCGCAGGCGCTGTGCACATAGTCCTCAATCACCACCTCGAGCCCGAGCTTGAGGTGGTAGAAGGCGGCAAACAGCACCAGCACCAGCAACACCGCAACCACGGGCCGCGCCAGCCAGGCAGTGACCGTAGCATGATCGGCTCCGGCCAGCTGTGTGATCGAAGCGGTAAACCAGAGCAGCAGCGGTACCAGGGCGATCGCCGACACACGCTGCAGCCACCAGTGCTGCACGCCTTTCTTGGCAGCACCGAGCCCGCGGGCGGGCGCCAGCCGGCTCATGATCCGCCCCGCGAGGCGTAGCCGACGACGAAGGCGAGCAGTGTCAAACCGACCGAGACGACGACCACCGCCCAGCCGCTGCGATAGAACGCAGTCAGTTCGTAACCGACACCGGCATCCCAGAACAAATGCCGGATGCCATTGCAGAGGTGATAGAACAGCGCCCACACCCAGCTCAGCAGTAGCACGCGGCCGATGACAGAGCCGATGAAGGCCTGCGCACTGGTAAAGCACTCGGGACCCACGGCGGCAGCAGCCAGCCACCAGACCAGCAACAAAGTGCCGACGCCGAGCACGACACCTGTCACGCGGTGCAATATCGAAAGCACCGAGGTCAGTTGCAGTCGATAGACTTGTAGGTGTGGCGACAGCGGCCGCTCGGCTCGGCTCATCGACGGCTCCCCAGGGCGCGAAACGACGCCAATTGACCTAGACCCTGGATTCGACCAAGTCAACCGCGCGGCAGCAACACTGTGGTGTCGAGATCAAGAACCATGTCCTCTTCCGGGAAATCGACACAAGGCCGGTTGCTTGTCACCACCAGGCGCAGCCGCAAGCTCCCGAGGTCGGCGCGGCCGGGGAGGGGATCCTTTGCCAATACTTCGGACCAGGCATGGATGGTATCGCCCGCGAAGACCGGCGCCGCGTGCCGACCACCGTTGAGCGCTACCGGCCAGAAGGCATTGGCAAGACCGTTGAAGCTGAGCGCCCGGGCCAGGCTGATGACGTGGCCGCCATAGATCAACCGTTTGCCGAAGCGTGTGCCGGCGGCGTAGTGGGCGTCGTAGTGCGGCCGCGCGGTGTTTTGATAGAGCCGCGTCGCCATCTGGTGCTCGGCTTCCTCGATGGTGATGCCTACCCGATGGTCGATGCGCTCGCCGACCGTGTAGTCGTCCCAGCGATGGGGCTCGCCGGATGCCGCGAAATCGTAAGCCGCCATGTCCAAAGTGGGCGCCAACAGATCGGCCACGGCGACATGGTCGGCAAGCTCGGGCACCACGGGCTCGGGTGCCACGGACGCCGGATCGCGCTTTGCCACCATCACCCAGCGGGCAAATTGCATGACTGTCTCGCGGGCCTGGTTGGTGCCGCTGGTGCGCACATATACGACGCCCGTCTTGCCGTTGGAATTTTCCCTTACACCGATGACAGTCGAGGATACGGACAAGGTATCACCAGGATAGATTGGGGCTAGGAAGCGCCCCTCCGCGTAGCCGAGATTAGCGACGGCGTTGAACGAGACATCGGGGACGGACTTGCCGAAGACCATATGAAAGGCGAGCCAAGGATCAATCGGCGCACTCCTCAGGCCGAGAGCTTGCGCAAAGCTGTCGGCCGAGGTAACGGCAAAGCGGGAGCCAGTCAGCGCCGTATAAAGAGCCACGTCGCCCGTGTTCACGGTGCGTGGCGTAGCGTGCACGATCTCCTGGCCAACCGCAAAGTCCTCGAAGAAGTTGCCCGTCCAACTTTTCATGCTCATAGCGCCGCCTCCAGTGCTTCGATGCGTTGCGTTAGTGCCACGGTGCGATGCGCCGACGCCACGTGCAAATTCTCGATCAGCTTGCCGTCGACCAGAGCCACGCCCTTGCCGGCAACCTCGGCCTCGGCATGGGCGGCGATGATGCGCCGCGCCCATTCGACTTCCGTCTCGCTCGGCGCGAAGGCGGCGTTGGCGGCGGCGATGGTTTTCGGGTGGATCAGCGTCTTGCCGTCGAAGCCAAGTTCAGCGCCTTGGCGGCAGACCTCCGCGAAGCCTTTGTCATCGGCGAGATCGAGATAGACGCCATCAAGAATAACCAGGTCGTAGGCCCGCGCCGCCAGGATGCAGTGGGATAAGGCGGTCAGCAGGGGCAGACGCATCGTCGTGTGCGCCGCGTGCAGGTCCTCGGCCAAATCTGAGGTGCCCATAACCAGTGCCGTGAGCTTGGGGCTGGCACTGGCGATCGCTTGGGCCTCGAGGATCGCTCGCGGCATCTCCATCATGACCCAAACAGCTAGTGTCTCCGGCGCGCCCGCCTCATCGAGAAGGCTGAGCGCCTGTCGCAGCGCATCGGCGCTCTCGATCTTGGGCAAGAGAATGGCGTCCGCCCCGGCCTTGGCCAGCGCCGCGAGATCGTCCCGCCCCCACGGGGTGCTGAGCGCGTTGGCCCGCACCACGACCTCGCGCTCACCGTAGCCGCCCTCGGCGAGGGCCACCAAGATTTGCTCCCGCGCCCTCACCTTGGCATCGGGTGCCACCGCGTCTTCCAGATCCATGATGATGGCATCGCAAGCCAACCCACGCGCCTTCTCTAGCGCCCGCGCATTCGCCCCTGGCATATACAAGACACTGCGGCGCGGCCGCACGGTTGCTGGCATCAATTTCCACCTTTCCAGAAATTTACGGGCAGCCTAATCGTGCCGTGTGACGCGGACAACCTGGAGATGGGTTGGGATGAGGGATCATGCTCGGAACTCTCTTGTATCACCTCATCGCCTGAACACGTCTTGCCAGCGCGCTGATGCTGTGGGCGGAGGCGCCTGTCGGCGCTCGGCGGAGCATCGGCGCTCTTGATCGCCCAAACGATCTTGATCTGTGTCATCCTGTGATCCGGTCCGCCCTCGCCCGGCGACAGTCTAACCGAGGAACGCGTCGATGCCCGTGATTTCCATTCAGTCCCATGTGGCGATGGGCCATATCGGTAATAGCGCAGGGGTCTTTACCTTGCAGCGGCTTGGTATCGAGGTCTGGCCGGTGCATACCGTGCAGCTCTCGAACCATACCGGCTATGCTGACTGGGGCGGCGGCGCCATTGCGGTAAACCAGGTGGCGGACGTGCTGGCCGGGCTTGAGCGCCGCGGCGCCTTTGCCAAGGCTGATGCCGTCTTAAGCGGCTACATGGGAACACCGGAGTTGGTTGCAGTCGTGGCCGAGTTCGTAGTGCGGGCTAAGGCGGCCAATCCAGCCCTGCTCTATTGCTGCGATCCGGTTATCGGCAATGGCGTGAAAGGGCTTTTCGTGCCCGAGCCGGTAGCCGAGGCGATCCGCGATCGTCTGTTGCCACTGGCCGATCTCGCCACGCCGAACGTTTTCGAGCTGCGTTGGCTTACGGGCGTCGACGACCCGGCCCGTCTCGGCCCGGCACAGGTCGCCGTCACCTCGGTCGAGACGGCGCTGGGCACAGGGGCGCTGTTGCGCGACGGCGAAACGACATGGCTAGTCGAGACGCCGCGTCTCGCAGTGCCGGGCGATGGGGCCGGCGATACCTTCTGCGCGCTTTTACTTGGGCATATCTTGCACGGCAGCACGCCGGACGAGGCCTTGTGTCTTGCCGTCTCGTCCGTACACGCCCTGCTGTCCTCTGACGGCCTGTCGCTGATCGAAAACCAGGCGCAGATTGTCAACCCACGACCCGTGTTTCCCGCGAAACGCTCCGCCGCTTTCTAGGCAGATCCAGTCCAACGCCCACCATGCAACAGCTAACTGTTACTGACGTGTTACCCATCCATACTGACAGCCTTTGTTTTGGAATCGTGGGCGATATCACAGCCCACCAATAGTTCTTATAGGATTTCGGCATAGATAATATTTTAGCATATTGGTTTTCGGTATAGATAATAATTAGTCTAACTAAGAATTCTTATAGATTGATGCCTGTAGTCTTCGCACTCATGGTCAACTCCATATCCTGAGGGGGGAGCTATGGCTCTCTATCGCTGTATCTGGATGAGGGGACGATAGGCCAGAAAACAGGGGATAGACATGTGTGCTTCTAAAAAATCTATATGCCGCTTGTTGGCGTTATTATTCGCTACCGGCGCAGCCGCACGCCCGTCATAAACGAAACAGCAGGCGACCCTAACGACGGTCATCATTGTGCAACCTCGTGGACCTCCTCCATGCGATAATAGTAGCCGTTCCAGTCGTCTATACGGATCTTAAATACGCCTGTTACCACCACAGGCTCCGTAGTGAAACCAAGTGGTTCATCACAACTAAGTTCCACAAAACCTTCCGGTCCTGAAGGCAAACAAAACGGACAATGAGGAGAATTGAGGCTAAGCAATTGACGCTGGCCCGTGCTATCCAATGGCATCAAGAAACCCACCATCTTAACACGCTCACCATCCAACGCCCGTATCTCATCGGCGTAATCCGGCACAAGATCGTTTTCATCCCAGGCTAAATCCACCTTGGAAAGAATGTCCCACGAAACAGCACCATCCACCTCAGGCAAAGGCACTCCCGCATAACCGCCATCAGCCCAGGGGTTGACATTGCTTTGCGCCAAAGCAGAACCTCCAAAAGGCACCGCCAAAGCTATCTCCAGTATACTCAACGCGACAATCCGATTCACGATATTACCCTTTAGATAGAACCTCCGAGACATCCACACGATAGGCCTGAATCGCTGGCAACAAGGCAGCCATCATACCAGTGCCAAGCGAAAGAACTACAAGATAAAATTCACCAGAAAGCCAAGTTAAGCCCGACAAATGCAACTGATGTTCACGCCAGAGCCACTGACCTGTCAACTCCGCAATTAGATGGCCAAGCATGAGCCCAATAAGCGCCCCTGCAAAGCTCAACAACAAACCCTCTACTAAGAACTGCCAAAGCACACGTCTCCGACTTGCGCCAAGAGCACGAAATACAGCTATATCATAACGACGCTCAGATAGAGCATTGTACAAAGCAACAAAGATACCGATACCGGCGCTGATCACCAGCACCATAGAGAAAGCTCGAAAGCCGTCTATGCCCGCGCCCACAAGCTTGAACATGCGCGAAATTTCGTATCCAGGCAACGCCGCCTGCATAGAAGTCTCCGCATTTATTACTCGCGGCAGCGTAACAACTGCGATGGGACTAGAAAATCGAACCAGCAATGCGGTGATCTCCTGAGTATCATTACTGTGCATTTTGTTAGCCTTTCCCGCTCCCTCCTCATTATCGTGAAGGATCTCTGCATGATTCCCGTGATTTTCCATGGCTAAGTCCGTACCGAGCGACACCCCGTGCGCAATCCAAACACTCTCAATCGAGGTCAAAATTAGTCGGTCGACAACGGTACCGCTGCGGGCAAAAATACCTGTAATCAGATATGGGCTCTTAGCATGGGCACTGCCTCCATCAGCAAAACCGTGGCTGGGTATAAAACGGTCGCCAACTATCAGTCCCAGATCTCGGGCAACCAGTGCGCCCAGCGCTACTTCCTGGGGATTCTCCCAGAGAGCACCTGCTGCAATAACCGCCTTGTAGTGACGAGGGTAATCATGGCTCGTGCCTACAATACGGAAGCCTCGAAAACTATCACCAAGCGCAAGCGGAAAAGTTTCTTTCACCATAGGATTGGCTGCGAGTGCCTCTGCATCAGCTAGACGAATATTCCCTGTTGGCACGTCGACATGATATATGCCCGACAAAATAAGTTGTATCGGACTTCCCTTCGCACCGACTACCATGTCGATACCCTCCGCGTCCCGGGTCATTTGCCCTTCCAGTTGCTCCGTGAAGAGCATCAATAAGGTAATTGCCGCAATCCCCAGAGCCAACAGCATCACATTTAGGCACGTGTGCAGCGGGCGCGATCGTATGTACGCTAACGCAATGGTAAATACGTTCATGTCCCGTCCGCTACAGCCGTTAAGTCAAGTCTGTATGAGAATCGATGGCGAACACGGCTATCATGAGTCGCCACAACCAAAGCACTTTCATTCAAAGTAGCTTGTTCAAGCAGTAACTCGATGACACGGTGCGCATTCACATCATCAAGATTCGATGTGGGCTCATCAGCCAGAATAATTTTTGGTTGATTAACCAAAGCGCGCGCCATAGCAACTCGCTGAGCCTGTCCATAACTAAGTTGCCGAGGGTAACAATCTGCCTTGTCGGAAATACCAAGTCGTTCAAGCAATTCATAGGCTTCTTGGGAATCGGCCATACGTTCAGCCAGAGTCTGTACAAGAACAAGATTTTCTATAACAGTTAGGGCCGCAATTAAATGCAGCTTCTGAAAAACAATGCCAACCTGCCGGCCACGCAACGAATCCCGTGCCGAGCTAGACAATGAGGCAAGTTCCTGTCCTACCACGCTCACGGTACCTGCACTCGGAGTCAGAAGACCCGCGAGGATATTCAACAAGGTAGTCTTGCCGCTACCCGATGGCCCAAGGAACAGCCAGTGCTGGCCCTCGCCGGCAGACCAATCCGGCAGCGCCAATACGACTGTGCCCCCGTAGGAGTGTTTCAGTCCTTCAAATTTAAGTGCATCCGCCACGGGTTCTCTTCCCTTTCGGCTCTACAAAAGGCCCGCACAGCGCGAGTATCCTGTTAACACTACACGGGTAGCCTTACAGTTTTCTGCAGAAACACTTATGCTGGCCAGAAGCCAGTGTTACATATGAACTTGGCTTTCACCGGTTGCCTCTCCATTTACGTAACACTGTACTCCCTCTACGAGCACCTCATCATCGATATCAGCTTCGCAAGGAATATAGAACGTCCCGAGTTCAAACTGGAGTAACGCAGGAGGATTGGTCGGAGTAAAGACAGCACTATCACCAGGGTTGATACGACGTTCCCATTTCTCAATTGTTACCTTCAAAGTCTCATCTGTACCATTCGTAATCGTCAACGCACTCGCTTTTGACGCTACAGTCAGAACCAACAATATGCTCGCTAAGCCTACACTAATTGAATTCATAACTTCACTCCAAAACGGCATCGCGTTCGACAGCTCTACTTCTCGATCCAAGCAAGCATCCAACTTTGGTGGGCCAGTCGTATGACCTGACCATGTAGTGATAACCTGGTCACAAGCTTGGCCTTGTGTCTCTAGGAGGCATACCGCTAGAATCTCTCGAGATCAATAATTTTTCTACCGGCCACGGCCTGATGGAACAGGCTGAGCTGGCGCATCGTCAGGGGCCTGCCCGTACGGCCCCCGTGTGGCCGATCCCACAGCCGCCGACCTCGACCGATGCGACCATGGCAGCGTCAGCTGACCTGTTTCTCGTGGCCCTCCCAATAGGGCTTGCGCAGCTCTGTTTTGAGGATTTTGCCGGCACCAGAGAGCGGCATGGCTTCGTCGCGGAAGGCGACGCTGCGCGGGCATTTGAAGCCGGCGATCAGGGTGTGACAGTGGGCGATGACGGCGTCTGCGTCGAGTGCGTTGCCGTCCTTAAGGCGAACGATGGCGTGTACGCGCTCACCCCACTTGTCGTCGGGCACACCTATCACCGCGCATTCGGCCACGGCTGGGTGCTGGTAGACGGCGTCCTCAACCTCAGCCGAATAGACGTTCTCACCGCCCGAGATGATCATGTCCTTCATGCGATCGACGACATAGACGAAGCCGTCCTCGTCCATGGTGCCGCCGTCGCCGGAATGCATCCAGCCGCCGCGCAGCGTCTCAGCCGAAAGCTCGGGCTGGCGCCAATAGCCGAGCATGACGTTCGGCCCGCGCACAGCGATCTCGCCAACCGTGCCGCGCGGCACCTCGGTGTCGTCCTCATCGACGATCTTCACCTCAACGCCGGGCACGGCGTGCCCTACCGAGCGAAAGCGGTAGGCGTTAGGCCCCTCGAGCACATGGTATTGCGGCCCGCAGGTGGTCGACAGCGGCGCACACTCCGTCTGGCCGTAAGCGTGCACGAACTGACAGTCGGGAATGATCTCCAGCGCACGCACGATCACCGCTTCCGGCATAGGCGAGGCACCATAGGTGATAGTACGTAGCGTCGACAGGTCATAGTCCTCGACCCCAGGATGGTTGACCAGCATGTTGCACATGGTTGGCACCAGCAGCATGTCGGTGATACCCCAGCGCTGCACTGCCTCAAGCACACCTTCAGGCGTAAAACCGGGAATGAAATAGTGGCTGCCGGCGATCTGCGTGCCGGCGAACACCGCCGTGCAGTCAGCAATATGGAACATCGGCGCCGAATGCAGCCAACGCGAATCCTCCCGCAGGCCCAGGGTCGGCATGGTGTTGAAGGCGTTGAAAACCAGGTTGCGGTGGCACAGCATAACGCCCTTGGAGCGCCCGGTGGTGCCGCCCGTGTAGAACAGTCCAGCGAGGTCATCATTGCCACGACCCGCGTCTGCCATGGGCTCCGCTGCCTGCAGGATCTCCTCAAAGGCCAGCATGCCCTCGGGCGCTCCAGCGTCGCCGACATAGACCATATGCTTAACGCTCGGGATGTCGCCCGCGGCCTTGAGACTGGCGGCAATAGCGGCGAAGGCATCGTCGACTAACAGCACGCGGCTCTCGCTGTCGCTGAGCCAGAAGGCGATCTCGGGCAGCGCCAGGCGCGTGTTGATCGGCACAAACACACCGCCAGCCCAGACCGCGGCGTAAAGGAACTCGTAATAACGATCGGAGTTATGAGCCAGGATCGCCGAGCGCTCGCCGTCAGTTATACCCAGCTTAACCAGCGCGGCGGCCAGCCTGGCGATGCGGTCGACGCATTCGGTCCAGGTATGGACCCGAGTGCCATCATAGGTGGCGACGGCCTTGCCACGCACTTGCACTGCACGCCGTAGTGCCTGGGTAATATACATCCGTTCCTCCGAACTCACGATCGTTTGAGCGTAGCTTCAACGCCACAAAATCCTTGTCAAGAGCCAAGCCGGTTAAATCGGCTTCCCTGCCGCCCAAGCCGTGACATCGGCGGGGCATGACCGTACATATTGACGACCTCAACTGACCTGGAGAGCCGAATGTCCTATGACGAGATCGAGTATGCGGTCAGGGACCGCATCGCCACCATCGCGCTCAACAGGCCCGACCGCCTCAACGCCTGGACCACGGTGATGGAGGGTGAGATCCGCACCGCCATGGTGGCCGCGGCGGGTGACGACGCAGTGCGCGTCATCGTCCTCACCGGCACCGGCCGCGGCTTCTGCGCCGGTGCCGACATGTCGCTGCTACAAAGCACCGATGCGGTGGACCCCGAGGAACGCCGCGCCAAGGCGCTCTTGCCGCCGGGCGACGCCCAAATTCCCGGTCGCCTTGACGTGCCGGAGGACTATTCGCTCCGCTACACCTACTTCCCCTCGGTGCCAAAACCGATAATCGCCGCCATTAACGGCCCCTGCGCCGGCTTGGGTCTGATCATGTCTCTCTATTGCGATTTTCGCTTCGCTTCTGAGGCAGCGGTGCTCACCACCGCGTTTGCGCGGCGCGGGCTGATCGCCGAGCACGGTATCGACTGGATCCTGCCGCGCATTGTCGGCTTCCCCAATGCCCTCGATCTGCTCATGACTGCGCGCCGAGTAAGCCCCGAGGAAGCGCTGGCCAAGGGCCTAGTCAATGCTGTCTATCCGCCCGAGACCTTCGCCAACAATGTGCGCGACTTCGCCCTGGACCTGGCGCAGGCGGTCTCGCCGCGCTCGATGCGGGTGATGAAGACGCAACTTTACACCACCGCCGGGCTCGGCCGCAGCCTCGCCGACGCGGTGCGCAACGGCAACGAGGAGATGTTCGCCAGCTTCGGCACTGAAGATTTTAAGGAAGGCGTAGCCCACTTCGTCGAGCAACGCGCCGCGAACTTCAAAGGGTGCTGACTTAATTCGTGACCGTTTCTAATTTACCTGCGTTTGGGTGCAAAGTGCTGGCTGAAAATGGTAACCGCCGTCAGTGAGAACGCCTCAGTTCCCACGTAGGATACCCATGCCGGCATCGACAGAAATGATCTCCCCGGTGACCTTGGGCGCAGCGGCGAGTAAGTAGACGATATTTTCGGCGATGTCCGTGGGATTGTTGACCGCACGCAACGGCGTGCTTCGCTCGAGACGCGTCTTGGTCGCCTCGTAGGGCGCATCGCCCATACCTTGGCGCAGCCAGTCGCCGGCGATGAAGCCGGGGCATACGGTATTGATCTGGATCTCCGGGCCAAGTGCGCGCGCGAGTCCCATGGCCATGGTGTTGAGCGCGCCCTTCGATGCCATATAGGCGACGGAGGAACCAAGTCCGTGCAGACCCGCCACCGAAGAGACGTTGACCACCGAGCCGCAGCCCTGGGCCTTCATGGTGGCTGCGACGGCGCGGATCATCTGGAACGGGCCGATAGTATTGACGGCGTAGATGTTGTGGAAGTCCGCTGCGTCGAGACCGTCGAGATCGCCATGGGCAACAAACTTGGTGGTGCCGGCATTGTTGACCAGACCGTCGATGCGACCCCAGTTGTCAAGCGCCGCTTGGGCCAGACGCCGGCAATCGGCATCCTCGGCGACGCTGGCCTGGCAGACGATGGCCTCGCCCCCCGCTGTCCGGCATTCCTCGGCCACGCCTTCGGCCTCGGCCACCGAACTCGAGCAGTTGATCACCACCTTGGTGCCTTTGCCAGCGAGCATCAGCGCCGTCGCCCGGCCGATACCTCGCGACGACCCCGTGACGATCACCACACCACCGTTCAAATCGATCATGGCTTCCTCCTGTTGACCGTGCCGCGCCTGCTTCGCCCAAAGCCGACGTCACGTCAAGGCAGAAACCGGTACGTGGCGCGCTTGACCATAGCATCACGCAGGCACACTGGCGTTAAGTTAGCAAGCGATTACCATAGATACAAGTAGCGTAACTAGACAAGAATTTTTGTATTTATAGCAACAGAGTATCGTGAGTTTTGCCAAGGCTCTCCACGAGCACGCCGTGACGATCTGCACGGTGATCGAGAAACCTCTACAAGAACCTTTTCCTTGGTGCGATAACAGCCATTGAGGCGCACTGCAGCGTACTTACGCCGATCAATCAGATTCGAGCACCTTAGAGGCCCTCGGAACGCCCCCGCAGATAGCCGTAGGGGCCGTAGGGGGCGTAGGCATGCATGGTGTCGCGGAAGGCCAACCAGGTCTCATAGATGCGAGCGGACAGCGCATCGTGCTCAGCAACCTCCGCCACCACCTCATGCGACACCGCGTGCAGGCGCGACACCACCTCGGCAGGAAAATGTCGCAGTTCAACGCCGTAGCGCGTCAACAGGGCCTGCAAGGCGACGGCATTGCCGTTGAGTATCTCCGCCGGCATGCGCGCGGTCTCAGCCGCCGCCGCCAGACGCACGACGGCCTGCAAGTCTGCCGGCAAGGTCCGCCAAGCCTCTCGGCTGATCATCAGCGAGTTGGCGGGGCCGGGCTCGTGCACGCCTGGCCCATAATAATACTTGGCCACCTTGTGAAGTCCGAAGGCAAGATCCGCATAGGGCGCTATCCATTCTGCCGCGTCGATGACACCGGTCTGTAACGCCGTCACGATCTCACCGCCCGAGAGATTGACGGTGGTAGCGCCGAGACGGTTGAGCACCTCCGCGCCGAGGCCCGGGATGCGCATACGCAGACCCTCGAAGTCGCCAGGTTCGATGATCTCACGGTTGTACCAGCCACCCATGTTGGTGTGCGAATTTCCGGCGAGAAAGGCGACGAGCCCGAAGCGATCGTAAAGTTCATCCCACAGTGCCTGACCGCCGCCGAAAGTGATCCAGGCCGTGTGCTCCGCCGGCGTCAGCCCCCCCGGCACGGTACAAAAGAAGGCCGCGGCTGGGTGCTTGGCAATCCAGATATAAGGCGCGTCGTGAGCACATTCGGCGGTGCCGTCGCGCACCGCGTCAAAGGCTTCGTAGGCCGGCACCAACTCACCAGCGCCATAGATCTTGATGGTCAGGCGGCCGTCTGAGGCAGCCGCCACGGCGTCCACCAGACGTTGCGAACTGGTGCCGAGGCCGGGGAAGTTACGCGGCCAGAGCGTCACCATGCGCCACTCGATGCGTCCTTGTGCGATTGCCGGCGCTGCCAGCGGCGAGGCTGCCGCTACACTGGCACCGGCAAGAAACTGCCGCCGCTTCATGGCGCCGGCTCCGCCGCGGCGTACCAGTCGGCGATCTGGCTGCCGGTCAAGAACGCTACATCATCATGCGCCTGCAGAAGATCAAGAATGCGCGTCAGAATGGCGATGCGGTGGGGCACGCCGATCAGATGCGGATGCAGGCCGATGGCGAGCACGTGTGGACCCGGCTCGACCACGAAACACGACAGTGTGTCGCGCAAACGCCGCTCCATTTCCGGCCCGGCGTGATGCTCGACCGCATAAATGACACTGTCGTTCACCTCCAGCGCATAGGGCATGGCGATGAGCGGCCCGTGGGCCGTGGTCATCCAGCAGGGCAGGTCGTCGAGCACCCAGTCGCAGACATAGTCGATGCCCGCGGCCTTGAGGTTGTCAGGGCTGTCCGCAGTTTCGCGCAGACCGGGGCTAAGCCAGCCGCGCACGGGGGCGCCCGTGAAGTTTCTGAGGATGCCGAGCGCCTCGTCGATCAGCATCGCCTCGTCGTCCTCCCCCTGCACAGCGCGCTGGTGAATACCATGGCCGATGAACTCCCAACCCGCTTTCAACATGGCCTCCGCCGCCGTCGGATAGGCGGCGATGGCGCTGGTGTTGATGCTGGTGCTGGCGGCGAGCCCGCGCGCGTCGATCGTTTTCAGGAGCCGCGGCAGGCCGCGCCGCATGCCATATTCGGCCCAGGCGAAGTTGGGCACGTCCGGGACCTGCTCGATGCCGTGCGGCGCCGGGATCACCTTGCGCGGCATGGCGGCGTCAAAGCGCCAGTGCTCCACATTGACTACCAGGTGCACCAGGATAGTCTTGCCGGCGGGCCCCGCCAGCGGCGCCCGCTCGCTGGCCATAACAAAGGGAATGCGTGGATTGCTCACGCTACTAGACTGGCAGACGCGAATACCACCCGCAACCCTCGCCGTCACCTCGCTTGCGCGGCTTCGGCAGTCCCAAGGCAAGACCAGCGAAGCCCGTGACCTGCTCAGATTTGTCTATGATTGATTCGCCGAAGGCTTCGATACGCTCGACCTGATCGAGGCAAGAACCCTGTTGGATGACCTGGAGAAAACCGCATGACACCGCTGCATCTGGGCGACGTGAGCATCACCCGCACCATCGAGGCGGAAGGCCCGAGCTTCTTTCCGGGCTTTCTGCTGCCCGACTCGACGGAAGAGGCTCTGGCTGGCGAGCGCCACTGGCTGGTGCCGCGCCATCTCGATCCCGCCAGCCAGCGTTTTGTCATGAGCCTACACAGCTATGTGATCCGCACGCCGCGGCACACCATCCTGGTCGATACGTGCGTCGGCTCCGACAAGGAGCGGCCCTCGACCAAACTCTGGCACCGCCTGCAATCGCCCCTGCTCAACCAACTAGCGGTGGCGGGCGTGGCGCCGGAAGCGGTGGATTTCGTACTTTGCACCCATTTACACGTGGACCATGTCGGCTGGAACACGCGGTTGGCTGAAGGCCGCTGGGTGCCGACCTTTCCCAACGCACGCTATCTCTTCCACGCAAATGAGTATGCCCATTGGGAAAGTATGGAAGCGGGCGAAGCCGAGCGCTCCGGCGGCCAGGACGGCTGCTTCGCGGACAGCGTGCTACCGTTGATGGAAGCGGGCCAGGCGCTGCTGGTGCGCGACGGCCACCAGATCGAAGACGGGCTCACCATCGAGCCCTCGCCAGGCCATTCGCCGGGGCATGTTTGCCTCGACCTGCAGAGTGGCGGCCGGCGTGCGATATTCTCCGGCGATGTCATGCACCACCCGGTGCAATGCGCTTATCCAGAATGGAACAGCCGCTTCTGCTTCGATCCCGCCCAGTCCCGCGCCACCCGCCAGCGCTTTATCGCGGACCACGCCGACAGCGACACGCTCATCCTCGCCGCCCACTTCGCCGATCCCGTCGCCGGGCGCATCGTCGGCAATGGAGAGCGTTGCAGGTTCACAACACTCTGACCCAATCGACGGCTTCCGCCACCGTCCTGACAGCCGAGCCTGGCGGCGGCGGCGGACGGGCGATGAGGATTACCGGGATGTTGCCCTCACGCGCAGCGTCGAGCTTGGCGCGATCGCCGCCGGCGTTCTTGGCCACGACAACATCGATATGGTGCTCCGCTAGCAGCGTTCGCTCGGCGGCGAGCGCGAAGGGACCTCGACCGACCACAACCGTTGCATGTGCAAGCGGCACGGTCTCCGGCAACTCAACCACGCGCACCACGAAGGCGATATCGCGGCAGTGGCCGAAGGGGGCAAGTCCCTGACGGCCGACGGCGAGAAAGGCCTTGGCGTAGCCGTCGAGCGCATGCGCGGCAGCCTCGGCGTCGGTGACCTCGGTCCAACGGTCACCGAACTCGGCTTGCCAGGGCGGGCGCACCAGCGCCAGGCGCGGAACATGCTCCTGCACACAGGCCGCGACCGCATTAGCGGAGATCTGTGTCGCGAAGGGATGGGTGGCATCGACAACCGCCTCGATCCCGACCTCTCGCAGATAGGTGGCGAGAGCATCGGTGCCACCAAAGCCGCCGACGCGCATCTCGCCGGCTGTCTGCGCGGGGTTACGCGTGCGTCCGGCGAGCGATGTGATAACCGCGTGATCGCCGAGGCAATCGGCCAAGCGCCGCGCCTCCGCCGTGCCTCCGAGGATCAGGATGCGGGACACTGCCCCACCAGTTCTCCCTGGCGATTGCAGATCAGCACCTCGATGGCGACGGCATCGCCCGCCACACCCAGCGCCACCTCTCTCGCCAGAGCCGCGACACGGTTTGCCAGGGGTCTGCCGACGAGCTGCAGCGCTTCATTAGCGCTGTTGGCAGTTGCCAGTGCTTGCGGATTGTCGCTAAGTGATGCCAGCCAGGCCATATCGATGCGGCTTCTCGCCGAATGCAGGTCGAGCTCACCGTTGGCTAGCTTAGCCATCTTGGCAAAGCCCCCAACAATGGTAAGTCTAGCAACAGAGTTGCGGCGAAGATATTTTAGCATGCCGCCAGCGAAATCGCCCATGTCGACCAGGGCCTGCTCTGACAAGTCATAGCGTGCCCGCACAAAATTCGCGGAGGTTGAGCCCGTGGCGGCAGCAATATGCTCGAGGCCGGCAGCGCGGGCAACGTCGATACCGCGTTGGATGCTGGCGACCCAGCTGGCGCAGGAGAACGGCACGACGATGCCGGTGGTGCCGAGGATCGACAGCCCCCCGCGGATACCGAGGCGGGGGTTGAGAGTGCGCTCGGCCATCTTTTTACCGCTCGGAATCGCCACCTCAACATCAATATTGCCGCTGCCACCATGGGCCGTTGCGACACTGGCAATGGCGTCCCGCAACATTTGGCGTGGCCCCGGATTAATAGCTGGCTCACCGACCGCCAACGCCAATCCGGGCAAGGTCACTGTGCCGATGCCTTCGCCGGCGCGAAAACGGATCCCGCCGTCGGCCCGCGAGCGCACGATCACCTGCACCAGCGCTCCGTGGGTCACGTCGGGATCGTCACCCGCATCCTTGACGATGGCGGCACTGGCCACACCGTGGCCGAGCGTCTCGCGGGCCAACGCGAAGGCCGGACGCTGGCCGCCGGGTAAGGTGATGGTTACGGGATCAGGGAAGTCTCCGGTTAACAGCGCCTCGTACGCCGCTGCTGCCGCGGCGGCGGCACAGGCGCCCGTGGTCCAGCCCCGGCGCAACTCCCGCTCTGATCTTCTCATGGGATGAATTATACAGTGAGGTAGCGGCTGCGCACCTCGTTATCGGCTTTCAAGGTCTCGTTGCTGTCGCGATAGATCACGTGACACTTGTCAATGATCACCGCTTGGCTGGCGTTGCCGAGGCAGAAATGCATGTTCTGCTCGGCCAGCAGCACGGTGACACCCATATCGCGCAACCGTCGAATGAGATCGCCGATGGCGCGTAAAATGAGTAGCGCAAGACCTTTCGAGGACCCGTCGAGCAACGGAATCTGTGGATTGCCCATCAGCGCGTGGGCGATCGCCAGTATCTGCTGCTCGCCACCCGAAAGACACTCGCAAGCTGATTTCCGCGTTCGGCGGGCTGCGGCAGTCTGCTATAAGACGGCGATCATGACCGACTTTCCCTTGGATATGCCAACCCTTGAGCCGGGCTGGGTGTGGCTGGTGGGAACCGGACCGGGCGATCCCGGTCTGCTCACGCTGCATGCCTGGAACGCCATGCAGCAGGCCGATGTAGTGGTTTACGACGCGCTGGTTGGCGATCCCGTCATGGACATAGTCCGCGCCGACACGGTCATAGAATTCGCGGGTAAGCGCGGCGGCAAGCCCTCGGTGCGCCAACCCGACATCTCACGCCGCCTGGTCGAGCTGGCCAAGGCGGGCAAGCGGGTAGTGCGCCTCAAGGGCGGCGATCCTTTCGTCTTCGGCCGCGGCGGCGAGGAAGCTCTGGCGCTGGTCGCTGCTGGGGTGCCGTTTCGCGTCGTCCCTGGCATCTCCGCCGGTATCGGGGCACTAGCCTATGCCGGCATTCCGCTCACCCACCGTGCCACCAATGCTGCCGTCACCTTCATTACCGGCCACGCGGCCGATGGCGAGATGCCCCGCGCCCTCGATTGGACGGCCATCGCCAGCGGCTCGCCGGTGATCGTACTCTACATGGCGATGGCCCATTTGGCGGCCATCGCAGGGCGCCTGCAGGCCGGGGGGCGCGCAGCGGACGAGCCGGTCGCCGTGATCTCGGCCGCAACGACCCCGGCGCAAGTGGTGCTGGAAACCACGCTCGGAGCCTGCGCTGCTGAGGCCAATACGGCCGGTGTCGGGCCGCCTGCTATCGTCGTCGTCGGCGATGTAGTGCGCCTGCGGGCGGGGCTCGACTGGCTGGGGGCGGCGGCGGGCAAGGCTCTCGACGCCAATCCCCTGTGACTGCGCCGGCGCTAATCCTGGCCGCGCCAGCTTCGGGCAGCGGCAAGACCACACTCACCCTCGCATTGCTGCGCGCCTTTCGCAACCGCGGCGTGCGTGTCGCTTCGTTCAAGATCGGGCCCGATTATATCGATCCTGCCTTCCATGCCGCGGCCAGCGGCCGGCCCTGTCCCAACATCGATACCTGGGCCATGCGGCCAGACACAGTGGCAGCAATCATCGCGGATCTCTGCGCCGATGCCGAACTAGTCATCGGGGAAGGGGTGATGGGGCTGTTCGACGGCGCAGCAGGCGGCGGCGGCTCGACCGCCGATGTGGCGGTGGCACTCGGACTACCCACAGTCCTGGTGCACGACGTCAAAGGCCAGTCGGCAAGCGCCGCAGCGGTGGTCGAAGGCTTTGCTAACCATCGGGACGACGTGCATGTCGCTGGCGTGATCTTCAATTACGTCGGCAGCGAGCACCACGCAGCACTACTGAAAAAAGCTTGCGCGAACCTGGAGCCGATCCATGCTGGCGCTGTTCCCCGCGCCAATCGCCTGGCCATACCTGACCGCCATCTGGGCTTGGTACAGGCGGTTGAGCACGATGGCCTGGAGCGCTTTCTCGACAGCGCCGCGGAACTCGTCGCTGCACATGTGGATCTCGACCGTCTCACTGCCATGGCCCGGGTGCCGACGACACCAGCACCGAAGGCGCAAAACTCTATCGCACCGATCGGCCAGCGCATCGCCATCGCCGCCGACACGGCCTTCGCCTTCGCCTACCATCACCTTGCTGAAATCTGGCGCGCGCAAGGGGCTGAACTATCGCGCTTCTCTCCGCTCGCCGACGAGGCGCCATCGGCGGCCGACGCCATCTACCTCCCGGGTGGTTATCCCGAACTGCATGCAGGCCACTTGGCCACTAATGCGCACTTTCTTGACGGCCTCAGGACGGTCGCCGCGAGCGGCACCGCAGTCTACGGCGAGTGTGGCGGCTATATGGTTCTTGGCGAAGGGCTGGTAGATGGCGACGGCGCCCGGCACAAAATGGCCGGACTGCTACCACTAGAAACGTCGTTTGCGCGCCCGCGTCTGCATCTCGGCTATCGCCAGCTCACGCTCGCCGCAGATACCCCGCTGGGGCCGGCAGGTGCATGCTTCCGCGGGCACGAGTTCCATTACGTTGAGGGCAACCCCGGCGACGCGGCGCCGTTATTTGAGGCCAGCGATTCGCTGGGCCAGCCGTTGGGACCCGCGGGTCTGCGGGCCGGCAGGGTCATGGGATCGTTCATACACCTCGTCGACGCAGCGTGAGCGTGCGCAGCATCAGGCCGCCCGCAAGCAGCAAAAGGATCGCGACCAGCAGGCCGGGCTGGGTCTCATGACCAGGATGGGCGAAGGCGGTGCCGGGCACGAGCGCGAGCACGATGATTAGAGAAAAGTTACGCATCGTCGAGAATCCTTTCGTTAGGCGGGATGGGTTTCGCTGTGACCCAGCCGCGCCAATGCAGTTGCAGCGAGCGTCCCGAGCACCAGCCAGAAAACGAGATTTGCCACCATCGTCGCACTGACGAAGGCCGCCGCCATCTCAGGCGGCACGCTGCCCACGACGGCCGGTGCTTCGGGCGCACCTACGCCATGGGGCAAGGCGATGAGCACGACGCCGATGGCCTTTAACCAGACCGCGGGAACCAAAAGCAGGATCCAGAGGCCGATCGCCGTGGCGACGACGGTGCCAAGCCACCAGGCCTGCCGCTCGGTCAGCTCGCCGCCGGCCATACCAGGCAGCTCGGGCGGCATACCAAGCGCCGGCGCCAGCGAAAACACGACAAAGCCAGCAAGACCCCAAAGCGCCCCCTGACCCCAGTCCAGCCGGCGCCCGGTCAGTACCAGCGTCGCACTCAGCAACAGAGCAAAACCGACGCCGAGCAACACGTTGGTGCCGAGGCGTAGTATCAGACGCTCGCCGTCATCTACCGGCGTTCCAGCTTCGTGCGCTTCGCCATCGCCATGACCGTGCGCGTGACTGTCAGCCGCCTGCAACTCATAGGTCTCGGCTGCAACGATAAGTGGCTGCACCTTGTGCGCCTGTAGCGCCGTCAGCAAGGCACCAGACAGCACGCCGGCGATGATTGCCGAAAGCGCGATTCTCAGAAACATGTGCTCAGTGGCAGGGGAACGCCATGCCATGCCGCCCGTCATGGGCGGCATTGTGCAGGAGCGAGGGCTGGGCGAATCCCGCCCCATACAGAATAAAGACGCCAAGCAGGGCCGCAGCGACCACTGCTGCCAGAGTCCCGAGGCCTCGTGCGGCCTGTGGGCCGCTCTCGACACATGCGCCAATTGCCGTCATCGTCTTCTCCCTGCGATTTGAGCCACCGACTGTGCGGCGGCGCGAATATGGCGAGCCCAACTATAGGCAAAGCTCGTGTTCGCGACAAGGTGATCCGTACCGTGACGGAGAAGGAAACGATGACAGGCTTAGCCCTACCGCCGCTGACGCTGGTGCTGGGCGGTGCGCGCTCGGGCAAGAGCCGCTTCGCCGAGGCTCTCGTGGAAACGAGTGGCCTTGATGCCGTTTACATCGCCACAGGAGAGGCGGGTGATACCGAGATGGCGGCACGAATCGCTCACCATCAGATCCGCCGTGGCAGTCGCTGGCGCACCCTGGAAACACCGCTGCAATTGGCCACCATGCTGGCACGCGAAGCCGCGCCGCAGCGTGCTTTGCTCGTCGACTGCCTGACGCTGTGGCTCGCCAACATCATGGCTGAGGGCCGCGACATCGAAGACGATACGACGGACCTTGTCACGGCGCTCGGCGAACTCTCCGGACCCGTGGTGCTGGTCAGCAACGAAGTCGGCCAGGGCATCGTCCCCGACAACCTGCTGGCCCGCGCCTTCCGCGACCATGCCGGGCGACTGCATCAGGATATCGCGGCAGTCGCCGACAGGGTCCATTTCGTCACCGCCGGTTTGGCGAATACCCTGAAGGGGGCTAGCCCTCGCTGACGCCGGCGTCGGCGAAGGTGGCCATGCCGGCATGGGTCTTGACGGCGGCCTTGACGACGTGTGCGGCAAGCGCAGCGCCAGAGCCTTCGCCGAGGCGCATGCCGAGGTCGAGCAGCGGTGTCAAGCCGAGCACCTGCAGCATGCGGTCATGACCAGCCTCAGCTGAGCGGTGGCTGGCCAGACAATGGTCGAGGCCGCCGGGAGCGGCTCGCTGCAGGACGGCGGCGGCAGCGCAGCAGATGAAGCCGTCAAGCATCACCGGCACACGGGCGCGGCGGGCGCCGATAATGGCACCAGCGATGGCCGCCAACTCGAACCCGCCCAGGCGGCGCAAAACCTCCAGTGGATCGCCGAGCGCGGCGCCGTGAAATGCCGTGGCGGCGGCGATAGTATCGCACTTGCGCGTCAGGCCAGCGTCGTCAACTCCAGTGCCACGTCCCACCCAGTCGGCCGGGTCGCCGCCGAATAGCGCCGTCGCTAGCGCCGCTGCCGAAGTGCTATTGGCGATGCCCATCTCACCCAGGCAGAGCAGGTCCGTCCCCGCCTCGACGCGCGCCATACCAGTAGCGATCGCGGCGGCACACTCAGCTTCGCTCATTGCCGCGTCGGAGGTGAAGTCGGCGGTCGGTCGGTCAAGATCGAAGACCTCGACGCTGAGTTCGGCACCTAGGCTGTCGCAAAGCTGATTGATGGCGGCGCCACCGGCCTCGAAATTCGCCACCATCTGCGCCGTCACTTCCGCCGGAAACGCCGACACACCACGCGCAGCCACGCCGTGATTGCCGACGAAGACGATTGTGCGCAAGATCTCAGCGCGCGGCGGATAGCGGCCCTGCCAGGCGGCCAACCAGGCGGCGACGTCCTCGAGTTTGCCGAGCGAGCCGGGCGGCTTGGTGAGCTGCGCGTCGCGAGCGCGGGCCGCGGCCACAGCATCTTCGTCGGCGGGTGCCAAATCACTAAGCAATTGGCGTATGGTGGCAAAATCCAAGATGAGGGCTCCGTTCGTTCATGTACTCCCGGCAGGTCATATCACGGTTCGACGATTTGCGCGTCGCTGCTGCATTCCTCACGCGCCTACCGCTGCCTGTGCCGGAAGGCCGCGGCATAGCGGCGGTCGCCGGCGCCTGTCGCGCCTTCCCGCTGGTTGGTGCAGCGATCGGCCTTGCCGCCGGCGCAGTCTGCCTTGCGTCCCAATTCCTCGGTCTCGGTGTTTGGCTGGCAGCGGCTCTCGCCGTGACCTGCCAGGTGCTGCTGAGCGGGGCCCTGCACGAGGACGGTTTGGCGGATGTTGTCGACGGTCTCGGGTCCTACGAGCGCGCAAGACGCCTGGAAATCATGCGCGACAGCCGCATCGGCACCTATGGCGTGCTAGCCTTGATTCTTGCCACGGTCTTGCGCATCGCCGCCGTCGCCGGCCTGGCCGACAATGCACTGGCGGGCTTGGTGGTGGCTGCGGCTCTCTCGCGCGCCATCATGGCCTGGCCCATGGCCCTGTTGCCGCCAGCTCGCGATGACGGTCTTGCCGCCAGCGCCGGCACACCGCCATGGGGGGGCGTGATCGAAGGCGCGCTGATCGCGCTTGTTCTTGCGCTGGTCATATCCGGTCCTGCCGGAATACTTGCCGCGGCGACGGCGGCATTTGCCGCGCTATTGGTTGCTTGGTTGGTAGGACGCGCCATCGGCGGCATGACCGGTGATGTCATCGGCGCTGCTCAGGTGCTTGCCGAGATCGCCGCCCTTTTGGCTCTGGTCGCCCTCAGCGATTGACGAATTCCACCAACCAGGCATCGCTGTGGCGCACCAGACACGTAAGCGACAGCGGATCGATGCGTAACGATAGGGCACCTGCGGGCGTGAGATCCAATGCCTTGGCGAGTGCAGCACGGATCGGCCCAGCGTGTGCCACAACGAGAATCTCGGCCCCTTCGATACGGTCAATTGCTGCGCCGACGCGCGCCAACACATCGATGAAGCTTTCGCCGCCGGGCGGACGCAAGGTGGCCGGGGACGACAAATCGATATCGATGTGCTCGTAAAGCTGCCCTTCCCAGGCGCCAAAGTCCTGTTCGGCAAAGGCTGGCTCGGCATCGGCAAGCGCGAAGCCGGGCAAGGCCGCAAAAGTGCGTCTGGCACGCAGGCGCGGGCTGGTCAGACAAATGGCGGTATCCGGCAGAAGCGCTGAAACCCGTGCCAGGGTCGCGGGGTCCGGGTCGAGACAGTCCACATCGCTGGAGCCGACGCATACACCCTTGCCGACCGCACTCGCCGCATGGCGCAGCCACCACCAACGGCTGCTCATGCTAGAGCCTTCTCAAGACGGGCCAGCGATGTTCTACATCCAGGCAGACCGAAGCGCAGCCATCCGGGTTGCTCGACAAAGCGCCGCACCAGGATACCGTGATTCCCTAGGCGCTCGAACACGGCATCAGCTTGGTGGCTTTCGACGAGGCGGAACAGGTCAGTGCCGCCGACAACGCCAAGACCAGCTTTGGCGAGAACGGCATCGAGCGCGGAAATCTCGCCAGTCAGTTGCCCACGCATAGCATCGGCCCATGCGGCATCCGCGAGCGCCTCTCGCCCCACCGCCACCGCCGGGCCGCTCACGGGCCAGGGTCCAAAGGCTTCGCGAACTCGCGCCGTCACGTCTGGTGCGGCAACGGCAAAGCCGAGGCGTAAGCCGGGGAGCCCGTAGAACTTGCCGAAGGAGCGCATCACCAACGTTTGTCCGGAGACCCGCCCGGCAAGGCTGAACTCCGACGCCACGTCAGTATAGGATTCGTCAATCACTACGCGCCCGGCGAGTTCCGCCAGCAAATCCGGTGCGTGACACGTGCCATCGGGATTGTTCGGATTGGTGACGACGATGGTGTCGAAACGATTCACAAGGTTGGATATGCCGCTAACAATCTCAACCGCATGTCCAGCAGCCGCCCAGGCGCGCGCATGCTCTGCATAGGTTGGCCCGACCACCGCTACGCGTCCCGGATCGCACAGGCGCGGTAGCAACTGGATGAGCGCCTGGACACCCGGCACCGCTGCAACGTTCTCCACGCCTGCCGCGCCATAGCAGACCGCGGCCACCTCATTCAGCGCAGCGATATCCACCGACTCCGGCAGACGCGTCCAGACCGTATCGCAGGGCGCCGAAAAGGGATACGCGTGGGGATTGATGCCGGTGCTAAGGTCGAGCCAGGGCGCGCCAGCGGCCGGAAAACGGCGCCTAGCCCAGGCCAGTTCGCCGCCATGGGCGGGATCGTCAGCCAGCGATCCCGCTGCCACCTCAGTAGCCTCCGCGCTGGTTAATCTCGTCGTGACGTTGGCGCACCTCGAGTGGCCAGCTCTCTTTTATGAAAGAGAGTACGGCAACGATATCGTCGTCACTCAAGATCTTGCTGTAGCCGGGCATATCGCTTTGATAGTCATTGCCGACGAGCGCTGCCGTGCCGTGCTTGGTGATGGCGAAGAGATCCGCGTCCGTATGGTGCCAGGTATGCCCGGCCTCGTCATGGGGCGGCGCGGGCATCCGGCCGTTGGGCAGCTTCTCGCCCCAGTTTGGCTGACCCTGGAGCGCATCGCCATGGCAGCTTGCGCAGACTTCAGTGTATATCTCGGCACCGCGCGCGGTAATTGCCGGATCGTCCGGCTTCAGCAACGTGCCGTCATCGCACAAAATCCACCAGGCAGCGCCGGCAGATGCTACAACAGCCAGGGAGATAACGAGCCTGTACGTCAATGTTCTGAGCCCGCCTCACCGGCCAGACCGTCGAAGATTGGACAAACGGACATCTCGTCGCCACGGCAGGCGCAACCCAGACGGGCGAGCACGCCGCGCAGACTTTGTAGGCCGGCGAATTTGTCGTCTATCTCGGCAAAATATGTTCCGACAATACTCTTAACGTTGACCGAGACACGCTCCCTGTCTTCGTAGAGTATGAGCAGTAAGAGGGAGTCACCGATGGAAAGGCTGAGATTGCGGGCGCGCTGCAGGACGCAGAACTCGTGCATATCGCAAGAATCGTAAGTCCCACAACCATTAGTCCAGCGCTCTGAAACAACCAAATTGACATCTTCATCATGGCGGATGGTTCGGGCGCTAAGGCCTGATTGCTGTCCCGCCTGGCCAAGATTCATAGGCTTGCTCTCCTCAGCCGCGACGCGTTGCTAATAACCGAGACCGAACTCAGGCTCATCGCCGCGGCAGCGATCATCGGGCTCAGCAGAAGCCCAATCACAGGATAAAGCGCGCCCGCCGCGATGGGTACCCCGAGCGCATTGTAAAAAAACGCGAAAAACAGGTTCTGGCGGATATTGGCCATAGTGGCGCGGCTCAGGCGACGGGCACGCACGATGCCGAGCAGGTCTCCCTTCACCAGAGTTACGCCGGCGCTCTCGATGGCGATATCAGTGCCGCTGCCCATGGCGATGCCTACATCAGCTTGTGCCAATGCCGGAGCGTCGTTGACACCGTCGCCGGCCATGGCCACGACGCGCCCATCTGCCTGCAAACACCGGATGACTTCACTCTTGCGCTCTGGCAACACTTCGGCCTCGACTTCCGCAATGCCAAGTTCCCGCGCCACGGCCTCAGCCGCGCCGCGGCCATCCCCGCTCAGCATAACCACACGCAGGCCCTCCTCGCGCAGAGCTTCGAGCGCTGCCGGGGTTGTTGCCTTGATCGGATCAGCAACGGCGATTAGCCCAGCCGCAGTGCCATCGATAGCCACGAACATGATCGTCGCGCCTTCGGGCGGGTGCTCAGACAAACCGGTAATATCGATACCGAGGTGACCCATTAGCGCTGCGTTACCGAGGCCACAGGCCATGCCCTCGACCTTTCCACTCACGCCCTTGCCGGTGACGGAGACAAAATCTAAGGGCCCGGTCAGCACCAGGCCGCGCTGCTTCGCGGCGTCGACAATGGTGGTGGCCAATGGATGCTCGCTGGCGCGCTCCAGACTTGCGGCGAGCCGCAGCAGCCGGTCCTCATCGCCGTCAAGGGCGACGACTTGGCGCAGTCGTGGTACGCCCTCGGTAAGGGTACCTGTCTTGTCAACCACGAGCGTGTCTACGCCCTCCAGGCGCTCAAGCGCTTCGGCATTACGAATTAGGACGCCCATGCTTGCACCGCGGCCGGCGCCAACCATGATCGACATAGGCGTAGCCAAGCCGAGGGCGCAGGGGCAGGCAATGATTAGTACAGATACCGCCGCCACCAGCCCGTACGCGAGCGCCGGCGGCGGGCCCCATATAGCCCAGGCGGCAAAAGCGAGAACAGACCAGACGAGCACGGCGGGCACAAAATAACCCGCGACCGTGTCGGCCACGTGCTGGATCGGCGCGCGGCTGCGCCGCACCTCACCCACCATACGTACGATGCGCGCCAGCAGGGTCTTGTCACCAACCGCCTCGGCCCGCATGACCAAGCCACCCGCGCCGTTTAGCGTACCGCCAACGAGTGTGTCGCCAGCACGCTTCTCAACCGGAATGGATTCACCCGTAACCATAGATTCGTCAACCGCGCTACTGCCTTCGAGAACGATGCCATCGACGGGCACGCTTTCACCTGGTCGGATGCGCAAGCGGTCGTCCTTATGTACGAGTGCCAGCGGCACCGTCTCTTCCTCGCCGTTGCCGAGACGCAACGCGGTCTTGGGTGCCAGGTCGAGCAAAGCGCGCACGGCATCGCCTGTGCGCTCACGAGCGCGTAGCTCCAGCACTTGGCCGAGCAGAACCAGTGTCGTAATCACCGCCGCCGCTTCGAAATAGAGCCCGACGGCGCCGCCGTAACGAAAGCCCTCGGGAAAGGCACCCGGCACCACCACCGCGACCAGGCTATAGAGGTACGTGGTGCCCGTGCCGATGGCGATTAGCGTGAACATATTGAGGTTGCCGGTGACCAGAGAACGCCAGCCGCGCACCAGAAACGGCCAACCCGCCCACAACGCAACCGGCGTCGCCAAGGCTAGCTGTATCCAAGCATTCCAAGTCCCGGACAGCAGCTTACCGACCACCATCTCGCCCATGGTAATGGTGAAAAGCGGTACGGTCAGCACCGCCGCAACCCAAAACCGCCGGGTCATATCGATAAGCTCGGGGTCGGGTGGGCGCTCCGCCGCCACCGTCACGGGCTCTAGCGCCATACCGCATTTCGGACACGGCGCCGGAACATCACTGTGCACCTCAGGGCACATCGGACAGAGATAGCCGCCAGGTGCAAGCGCGGCATCTCCGTCAAGCGCCTGCGGGTTTAGAAAGCCGTCTGGATCGGCGACGAAACGCTCAGCACAGCGGGCGCAGCAGAAATGATAGACCGTGCCCCCATGCACCCGACTCGGCTTGCCAACCGTCGGGTCGACCGACATGCCGCAGACGGGATCGGTCTCTGTTTCTGGAATATCGGGATGCGGGTTCACACTCCAGATATAAAGGTTGCAGTTACAGTAAGGTCAAGGGCGAAACTCGGACGTCGTATGTCACCATCCACCATGGCGGTGGCTAATTTCAGCTGAATGTCCCAGTGCTGCGCCCCAGCGGCAGGGTGTTCATAGATACATGTAGCACCAATGAAATGGATCAGGGGGCGAGATTTTTAGCCGCAGCGAGAAGCTCGGCGCCGAGATTCCCTGCTTTAGCCAGATAGGCATCGCGCAGCGGTACCGTGGCCTGTTGCCAGGCCGCGAGCTCCGCCTCACTCAAATGATGGACGGCCATGCCGTTGGCGATGGCGGTCTCCAGTGCCGCGACCTCGATCGCGGCAAAGCCGCCTCGCAGTTCCTGCTCCACCGCCACGGCAGCGTCGTGCAGAATAACTTGCTGACCTTCGTCGAGGCTCTGCCAGAAACGCTCGTTGATCAGCACCACGAACTCGATTGCCGAATGGTTGGTCAGGGTCAGCGAACCCAGCACCTGGTAAAGCTTGCGATCGGCCACCGTTAGAAGACCCGTCATGCCGCCATCGACGGTGCCGCGCTCATAGGCCAGAAATTGCCGCGAGCCGGAAACGTTCGTAGCCGCGCCGCCAAGCGTGTTGACGAAGGCCTCGAGCGCCTTGCCAAAGGTGCGGATCTTGAGACCGCGCAACGCGTCCGGCAGGCGCGCCGGCTCGTCCTGTTTCAACATCACAATGGACATGCCATAGGGCTGCCACCACAGTGGCCGCGCGCCCTTAGCGGCCATCGCCGCATCGAGGGGACCGCGCACGGGTGAACCCGGTGCCGTCGCCGCTTTTACGAGCGCCGGCGTGTTGAACAAGAACGGGACCGTGAAGATATCGACCGCGGGAATAGTGCCGGCGAACCGCGCCAGCGACGACACGCCCATCTCGATCTGACCCGAAGCAACCGCTGTCGGCACCTCGCGGTCGGTAAAAAGTTGGGCGCTGGGATAGATCTCGACGCGCAAGCTTCCGTCGCTGGACGCCTCAACGCGCTCCTTGAAGGCGACGAGGTTCTGTCCGAGCGGCGTCGTGATCGGCAGCTGCAGAGTGATGCGCAGAGTTTCCGCCGCCTGGCCGGCACTGGCCGCAACGCCAAGCACCGCCACCAACAGACCCAGCCATACGACGTGGCGGATCACTCGCGCTCCGCCGCCGCCTCAGCGTGGAAGTCGCCATCCTTGACCGCGAATCCGCTGTCAACCATGTCACGCCTATATGTGGCGAACCAGACAGTCCGGATCTCGTCATAGGGCACATCGACATAGGTGCCTCGCTGGCGGATATATTCCATGTGCTTGCGCCCAGCGATATCGTATGGGTGGAAAAGCGAGTCCGTGCGCCCGTCAAATTCGAGCGTCTTCACGCCGAAGCGATCGCATAGCGTCTTGTTGAAAGCCGGCGTCGCCTTCACCCAGCGGCCCTCGATAAGCAGATCGGTATAGCCGTGAAAGACGAAGAGATCGCTTCCCATGATCTCGCACAGCTTTTGCGTCACCAGATGGTTGCGTACATCGCCATAGCCAACCCTGGCGGCGAGCCCCATGGCACGGGCGCAAGCTGCCAGCAGTGCCGCCTTGGTGATACAAAAGCCCTTGCGCGCCGCCAGGCAGGCGCTGGCGTGAAAGCCTTCGGGTGTGGTCGGCACGCCATAGGGGTCGTACAGCAGATCGTCGCGCACCGCGTAATAGAGCCGGCAGGCAATATCCACTTCGTCTTTGGCGTCGCCGGCTGCCTCGGCCGCGTAGGCCTTAATGGTCGGATGATCACTATCGATGAAACGGCCGGGCGCCAGATAGGGGGCCAAGTTTTCAGTGTTCACCACTGCCGTGCTAGTCGCCATGGTTTTCGCGCGTTTTTCTGGTTATACCCGACTCGGGCGCGCCAACCTGACCGCAGTGGCGCGCCACGTCAAGCGATGCCGGGAGTGAGCCATGTCCGAAGACCGCCTGCCTTTTCACGCCGAACACATCGGCAGCCTGTTGCGTCCGGCAGCGCTGAAACGCGCCAATGCCGCGCGCAAAGACGATCCGGCGACCTATGAGGCGACGCTGAAAGCGGCAACGGCTGAGGCCATCCGCATGCAGACAGAGGTCGGGCTGCGCTCTATCAGCGACGGCGAGTTTCGCCGCGCCTCTTGGTTTTCCGCCTTTTTTGAGGCGATGCCCGGCTCCTTCGGCTCCACGCCATCACGGTTTTGCTTCCACGACAAGGACGACGGCGAGCACAGCTGGCCGACCTGTTGCGCCACAGCGCGGATCCGCCGCGAAGGTGGCATCACGCTCAGCGAATACGAAGCCATCCGCAGCCAAACCGACCGTTTACCCAAGGTCACCATGCCAACGCCGTCGGCCTTTCACTTTTTTGCGGGGCGCGAGTGCGCGAACAGCTTGATCTATCCCGACCTGGACGAGTTCTGGGAGGACCTAGTGGCGGTCTATCGTAAGGAGATCGCGGCATTGCACGAAGCCGGCGCGCAGTACGTTCAGCTCGACGAGGTGCCACTGGCGATGCTTTGCGACCCTACCATCCGCGAGCAGCTCAAGAGTTTCGGCGAGAACCCGGAGACACTGACCAAGCTCTACGTGGATGTTGTAAACCGCGCCATTGCGAAGCGCCCGGATGGTATGCATGTGGGGATCCACCTTTGCCGCGGCAATTTCCGGGGCCGTTGGATGGCCTCGGGCGGCTATGGTCCGGTCGCGCAAGAGCTGTTCAATACATTGAAGGTCGATTCTTTCTTTCTCGAATATGACAGCGAGCGGGCGGGCGACTTCTCGCCACTAGCCGAAGTGCCGGCTGACAGGATCGTCGTGCTCGGCCTCGTCGGCACAAAGACGCCAAAGCTGGAAGAGATTGAAGCGCTGGCCAAGCGTGTCGACGAAGCGACGCGTTACATCCCCCTCGAGCGACTGTGCCTCAGCCCTCAATGCGGCTTTGCCAGTGTTGCGGGTGGCAACCCTATCACGGAGAACGACCAACGCGCGAAGTTGGCACGCGTAGTCCAGACCGCGGAGCTAGTCTGGGGCGAGGCTTAGTACGGCACCAGAACGGCGGCGCCTTGCAGGCAGCCGTCGCGAAGATTGGCAAGGGCGGTGTTGCCTCTATCAGGGGGTAGCGGGTTATGGTTCACTTGATTATCCCCAACGGCGCCGGACGTGCCGCATCAGGGTGATAAGGGCATCAACGCCAGTGTCCGGCATGGCATTGTAGAGGCTAGCGCGCATGCCACCGATGGCCGAATGCCCTTTAAGATTGGCGAGGCCGCATTCGTCCGCAGCCCCTAGAAAGCGCGCTTCCAGCGCCCGGTCATGGATGCGAAAGCAGATATTGACCCGCGAGCGATCCTCGTGTGCAACGGGCCCTTCGTAGAAGTCGTCTGCATCGATTTCGCCATAGACCATGGTGCTGCGCCGCCGCGCTGCCGCTGCCATCGCCGTTAGACCGCCCTGGTCGACAATCCAGTCGAGCACCAGCCCGGCGAGATAGATGGGATAGGTCAGCGGCGTGTTGACCATGCTCTCGTTTCCCGCCTGCACAGTGTAGTCGAGCACGCTCGGGGTCTCGGGCCGCGCATGGCCAAGCAGGTCGTTGCGGATTAGCACCAGGACTAGCCCGGCCGGGCCGATGTTCTTTTGTGCTCCGGCATAGACCATGCCGTATTGCGCCACATCGAGCGGCCGTGTGAGAAAACTTGAGGTCATGTCGGTGATCAACGGTACGGCGCCGGTCTCGGGCAGCCAATGGAACTCGCTGCCCTCGGCGGTCTCGTTGTCGGTTATATGGCAATAAGCGGCAGCCGGATCGAGCTGCCAACTCGCCATGGCGGGGATGCGTGTGAAACTACTGTCGGTTCCGGTCGCGGCGATGCGAATATCACCATAGCGGCGGCCCTCGCGGATCGCCTTACGTGCCCAATGGCCGGTCTCGGCATAATCTGCACTGGCGCCCGGCGGCAGCAGGTTGAGCGGTAATAGAGAGAACTGGGTCGAGGCGCCGCCGTGCATTAGTAGTATGCTATAGCCCTTTGGCAGGTCGAGCAGTGTCGCCAGATTGTCACGAAAGCTTGCGACGATGGAGCGGAAATTCTCGCCGGTAAATGGCATCTCCCAAACCGACATGCCGCTGCCGTGCCAGCTAAGCAACTCGTCGCGGGCACGCAGCAGCACCGGCTCCGGTAGCATGGTTGGCCCGGCGGCAAAGTTGTAGGCCACGCCCGATCGCTCTTCGGCCAAAACCGCCATCTGCCTACTCGAAGATACCGGGGGCGTGGGGCGCCGCCACCATCAGCAGGATCAGCGGAATCGACAGGATCGTGTTGGTGCGGGCGCTGAGAAAGGTGATGCGCGAGCAGCGGATACGCTCCTCGTCAGGTGCCGAAACGAAGCCCAGCACTTTTTTCTGATGCGGCCACATGATCAGCCACAAGTTGGCCAACATGATTGTCCCTATCCACGTCGCAGCACCAATCGGCGCTGCATAGCCACTCAGCGTCAGCGCCTCGACCAGCATGCCCTCCTGGCGCCACAGCATGAGCATGCCGGTAACCCAAGCTACCACGGAGCTGTAACGGAAAATGGCATGCTCGCGTGTCTGTCGGCCCATATAGGACGAGGTCGTGACTTCTCCCTGATCTTGCGCCGGGTTCCAGGGACGAAATATCGGCACCAGGACCAAACCGGCATAATTGTGGCCGATCCAGACCATACCGGCGAGCACGTGCAGCCAGCGTAGAACGGCATCAACGCTTGCAGCCTCCATGGCGCGCTCCAGATCGGCGAGCTGATATTCGCCGAAGACGACCACCAATAACAATGAAAGCAGGAAGCCGGTCACCAGTGTGCCGGTAAAGGAGTCATGCGGCAGTTTCATGTCACGGTCTCAATCGCCGAGCCACGATGGACCAACGGTGTCCGCGAGCCCGCTTGCGGCCAGGCCAGGTCATGGTCGGGCGCCAGGGCGCAGGCCGGGTCGGCATTGGCGGCGTCTCCCGTGAGTTGATAGGCCTGACAGCGACAGCCACCGTAATCGACCGTTTTGTCCGGGCAGTCGCGGCAGGGTACTTTCATCCAGTCGCTGCCACGAAAGCGGTTGAAAGCGGGCGAGCGGTGCCAAATCCAATCGAGATCATGCTCGCGCACATTGGGGAATGCGAGATCATCAATAGCAACGGCATCGCGGCAGGGCAGCGCCGTGCCATCCGGCGACACGGTTAGGCGAACCGTGCCCCAATCGTTGCGGCAAAGCTGCGGCCTGCCACTGTCACCGTCGTCGAGGGCGGTAAAAATCTTGAGGCGCTGGCTGGCATCTGCGATCCAGGTCCGCGTCGCCGCTAGTTGCTCTCGGCTCGGCGAAAGCGCCTCGCGGTTGCGCGCCGCCCAGGTAGTGGGGCGGACCTGGGTCACCTCCACCATATTGGCGCCGAGCCGCTCGGCCAGTGACAATATATCGGGCAGCTGCTCTATCGTGTCGCGGCATAAGGTGATGGTGAACAGCAACGGCAGGCCGGCCGCCTTGACGGCACGCGCAGCGGCAATCTTCTGGTCGAACGCGGGTGCACCCGTCAAAGCGTCTACATGCTCCCTGTCGCCCGCCGGCAAACTGATGCGGACCTGGTTGAGACCGGCATCCTTCAGTGCCACAGCACGCGGACTATCCAGACCAACGCCGCCGGTGATGAGATTGCTGTACAGCTGCAATTCACGCGCCTTGTCGATCAGCACCTCCAGATCATCGCGCAAAATTGCCTCGCCGCCGGTAAACGCCACCTGCAAAGTGCCCAGCGCGCGTGCTTCCTCCAGCACGCGCAGCCACTCTGCCGTTGCCAGCTCAGCTTCTGCGTAGCGTTCAAAATCCAGGGGATTTGGGCACGTCGCGCAAGCCAGTGGGCAGCGATAAGTGAGCGCACAATACAGCCAAACAGGCGTCCGTGACCCATCGACCTTGGTTTCCGGACCCGGCATCGGCTTAACCCCAGTTCCGACTATATAAGAACCTCAGGATGTGCTTCCGACTTCAGTCATAACGGCACCCGGCTGGCGGCGGACGAGGGGTTTGCGCACGTAGGGCACGCGCATGGCATCTTCTCTTACCCGCTCGATCAGATAATGGTCGGGCGACTTGGTGCAAGTCGGGTCGCAACCGGCCATATCGCCAGTCAACAAATAAGCCTGGCAGCGGCAACCGCCGAAGTCGATGTCCTTTTCGTCGCAGCTGCGGCAGGGCTCCTTCATCCAGTCGTCGCCGCGGAACTTGTTGAACTCCGGCGATTCCTGCCAGATCCAAGCGAGGTCGTGATCGCGCACATTGGGGAAGTCGATGTCCTTGAGGACGCGTGCCTCCTGGCAGGGCAACGCCCCGCCATCAGGTGCGATGGTAAGGTGGATGGCACCCCAGCCGTTCATGCAGGCCTTGGGCTTGCCGGCGCGCTCGCCGCCCATCTCCACCGAGTAGTAGTCGTTGATGACGAAGTAGATCGTCATCTTGTCAGCCAATCGTTCGCGAGCCTCCATAACCTGGGCTTCGGCGCGCTTGAGTTGGTCGAGGGTGGGCAGAAGCTGCCCGCGGTTGAGGAGTGCCCAGTTGTAGTACTGAACCTGGACGTACTCCACGTAATCGACGTCCAACTCCTCGGCCATGGCCAGAATCTGAGGTGTTTGATCCATACTGTCGCGGGTCACCGGCACGTTGAGCACGATGCGGAAGTCGAGCGCCTTCATTTCGCGGGTAATGGCAAGTTTGTGATCAAGCGCGTCGGCGCCCATCAAATCCTTGAAAACATCGTGATCGCAGGATTGGATGCTGACCTGGATCTGGTGCAGCCCAGCCTCTTTCAGCGCCTCCAGACGGCCCCGGTTGAGGTGCAGGCCGCTGGTGATAAGATTGGTGTAATAGCCGAGGCTGTGGGCTTCGGCGACTATCTCCTCAAGGTCGTCGCGCACTGCCGGCTCGCCGCCAGTCAGGCCAAGTTGCAGCGCACCGAGCGCGCGCGCCTCGCGCAGCACCCGCTTCCATTCCGCGGTGCTGAGTTCAAGCTCGCGGTAACGATCGAAATCGAGGGGATTACTACACCAAACACACTTTAGAGGGCAGCGGTAGGTCAGCTCGCAACAGAGCCACATGGGGTTCTGTTGTCCGTCGAGGGAAACCTCACTTGCGTTGGATCCAGCCTTTGGCATGGGACATCTCCAGGAACTTAAACACGCCATCGGCAACGTCGCCGTCGACATAATCTTGCTGCAATTCGTCAATCAACTCGCCTACCGAGAGACCCTTGGAGATCCTCTCAAGGATCGCACCGGCGGTTTGGTTAAGTTTCACCACGCCTTCCGGGTAAAGCAAGATGTGCGAGTCCTGCGAATCTTCCCAGCGAAACATGTAGAGCGGATTGATCTCCACATGATCCTGTCGCGACAATGCCGGAGCATCGGACATAACCGGTCTCCTGACGACGGCTAAAGATGAAACGTGAGAAGCTTGAAAGAGGAGCCAGCGCGGCCCCCCTTCCAATCTCGTTTATGTCCTAGCGGACGTAGACGTACGCGGTGACTTCAAAGCCAAGGCGCAGATCGCAATATGCGGGATCAACCCATTTCATAGGAGCCTCCTCCATGGTTACAGCCATCGAACGGACGCGGTCTTCGTATATCGGCAGTGGGCCACGTGGAAGCCCCTTGAGCGCCGTTCAAGCAACTGACGAACCCTAGCCTTGCCGCCCTCCGCATTGCAATGAATACTAACTATTGATGGTTTTAATGTTTTGAATCATTTGAAACTATTGATGAGCTTAATGTTTTGAATCATTTTAATCATTTGAATATGCAATGATTTGAATCATTTGAATGTAAAAGAATTTTAACCATTCAATACAAAAGAGAGTGAAAGGCGATGGCTCTTGTGACTATCAGCGCTACCATATTGCTATCAGTAGTTAGTGTAGGCCTTGCCGTCAGGCTATGGCTTGGCCTGCGCAATATTGCTCATTTGCGCGGCCACGACCCCGACGCCAAAACCACGCGCCAGACCGTGGCTCGCGAGCGCCTGCTTTGCCTCGACGCCTCGCTGAGCGGACTTCTGGTACTTGCCTTGACCCTTGGCGGCGGCATCGCGGGCATCGACCAAACGCTGCCACCGTTCCTGGTGCTGTTAGTAGCGGCAGGAATATTCGCCTCCTTGCGCCTAATCACGGCTTTGTGGCGGCGTCTCGTTCTCGATGTCCGCTTCGGACTTGCCCCGGCCGGTCTTGGCCCCGCGCTCGGTGCCACAGTGCGGCGTGTGACCCCAACGGCAATGCTCTTCACTGGTGCAGCATGGTTAGCATTGTGGCTGATCGAGGCGGGCGGCAGCCTTTGGTGGCTCACGGCTTGGCTGCTGTGGAGCGCCATCTCGATCGGACACACGTTTTTGCCCTCCCCTCGCGCCGGCCCGTCGCAGCCGCTCAAGTCCGGCGCGTTGCGCACCAGGCTGGAGGCACTTGCCAAGCGCAGCGGCACCCAGCTCGCCGGCATTCGAGTTGCCGAGGTATCAGGCCAGACCAGCCGGGCTAACGCGTCGGTAGAGGGCTTGGGTCCAGCAAAGCGTGTGCTGCTACATGACACGCTGCTTACGGCGCTCGACGAAACAGAGGTGGAGGCGGTCGTGGCGCATGAGCTTGGGCATGTGCGCCAGCATCATGAGGAGATTTGGCTGGCGGTGCTGTCGCTCGGGCGCCTTTTTGGTCTCGCCCTTTTCACGTGGGCAGTGCGCACGCCAGAGATAGCTACCGGACTCGGCCTATCCGACGGCTCGGCCGGTGCGGAACTCACCCTGATCGGTTGTCTTTTCTTCGCTGCGAGCCTTCTGGTAAGTCCCTTGCGGGCACTGCTCATCCGACACCTGGAACAGACTGCCGATGCCTTCGCCGCGCAGCACGCCGATCCGCGGGCGTTGGGCAGTGCCCTGGTCATGCTCGACCGCGTTAATGCCGCCGCGCCCAACCCGGATCCGCTTTACGCAGCACTGGTGCAGGGGCACCCGCCGACCGCCGAGCGCCTGCGCTTTCTCAACGCGGCATGAGGTCAGGTGCCATAGCTCTTACATCTGTGCAGATCGGCGCGGCTGAGGAAGACGTCGATGTCATCAAAGCACTTGCCTGAGTTGTGGGCGAAGCTCGACGGGCGGATGCCCCTGGTCTCCCGCAGATAGTTGCTGCTGGCACAGGTGCTATAGACGAGAATAGCGTTGCGCACGGCGCCACTGGCGGTAGAGCCGAGATAGAAGGCGAGCGCGTCCTGCGCCGCCTCGACCTGTACCGGATCGCGGCCAATCAGCTTCTGTGCCGGCCAGTCGTGGATATGCGTATCCACCGGACCCGGACCGAAATGCACCTCGCCAAGACTCTTCAGGCCTTCGGCGGTGTACATATGCACCCACAGAAAGTTGGGAACCGAACACCTCCGAATCCTTTCAAGAGCAGTGATTTTCATGTCAGGTTGGTACAATAAATCTGGGAGGGGCCATCATGAGAATCAACCGCGTTGAGACCATGCTCTATCGCATCGCGCTGGAGGCGCCGGTGCAGATGGCCGGCAAGCCTATACTCGCGGATTTCGACATGGTGGTGGTCGAGATCGGCTGCAACGACGGTGCGGGTGGCTGGGGCTATACGGCGCTGCATTCAGGCCACGGCCCGGCCGTGGCGGCGCTTACAGCCGGGCCTTTCACCGAGCATTTGATAGGCGAAGACCCGCGCCACATCGAAGCACTCTGGCACAAGCTTTGGAGGTCCGCCTACTACTCGGGCCGCGGCGGCTCTACGACCTTCGCCCTGGCGGCAGTGGACACGGCGCTATGGGATTTGCGCGGCAGGAGCCTTGGCGAGCCGCTTTGGCGCCTGCTCGGCGGCTTTCAACCCAGGGTTCCCGCCTACGCCGGCAATATCGATCTGCATCTGTCGCTGGAGGCCCTGCTCGACAACGCCACGCGCACATTGGGGTCGGGGCATCGCGCGCTGAAGATGCGCCTCGGTAAGCCTACTATGGCCGAAGACGTGGCACGGGTGACGGCCATGCGCAAGCTGGTCGGCGACGACACGCCACTGATGGTCGACGCAAACGAAAGCTTTCGCGTCGACCAGGCGGTGCGCACGTGTCACGCGTTACGCGACCTCAACCTCGACTGGATCGAGGAACCGACGACGCCCGACAATTTCGCCGGCTACGCCCATATTCGAGCCACCGGCGGCATTCCCGTCGCCGCCGGCGAGAACCTGCACACGGTGGCCGAGTTTGCCCAACTCATTGTGGCCGGTGGTATCGATTTTCCGGAGCCGGACTTGACGACCTGCGGCGGCATCACGCCGTGGCTGAAGATCGCCCATCTAGCCGAGGCCCACGGCCTACCCGTCACCTCACACGGCGCCCACGAGATGCACGTACACCTGCTCGCCGCTGTGCCCAATGCCGCCTATCTCGAAGTGCACGCGGTCGGCCTCGACCGCTTCATCGCCGAGCCGCTTGCCATCACTGACGGCCACGCCACCGCGCCGGACAGGTCGGGTCACGGTATTGACTTAGACCACGACGCTCTAGCGCCGTTCAAGATCGGCTAGCTACTTTCGCGGCGAATAGGGCGAGGGCTTGAGAAGCATCGAATACATCTCCTCGATCTGCGGGCCGGCGAAACCGAGGAACTCCTTCCACTCGGCGTCAGCCTGAGCGGCTGCCCGGGCCTCCATGCGGGCTTCGTAGGAGTCGTATATCCAGAGATGCACCACCACGTTGGGGTCCGGCCAGAGCGTGGTCCAGAGCCCAAGGTTGGTGGAGTATTTCTCCCGCGCCGGCATGTGCTCGGCCAATTTTTCGGTCCACGCCGCTGCCTTGCCCGGCTGCAGGCGATAGCGGCGCAGCTCGTAGAGATGGCCCTCACCCTCGACAGGCTTCATGGGCAGCACGGGATTGAGGATCGTGACCTTCTGCGTCAGTATGTGCGGGCGAATCAGCGGCACGTACTCGGCCGTCCATTCGGGCTTCGCCATCAGCTCACCACGCAAGCGTAGCATCTCCTCCACACTGTCATAGGCCCAGAGATGGATGTACTGGTTGAGCTTGCCGATCTCGGAGGAGAAATGGCCTTCGAGCACGCCGTAGTCGTCGCCGCCGCGGATGCGTCGCGCGACCGTGCCGCTGGCCTCAAGCACCGCCGGAATCGTGCCCTGCCGGCAGGTGTACATACGCAGTTCGTAAATCATACGTTCTCTCCCTAGTTATTGCGCGCCATCATAGCACTCCAGAACAACAGTCCTCCGCCGTCGGCCTCGATCAGATAGAGCATGATGTGATCATGCTTTAGGCTCGCTGGCGACTATCGTGCGCAAGCGGCGCGTACAGCTGCCGAGCGGCCATGGCATAGCCGCCGTCAACGACGTCGACGATGTGCACGTGGCGCGACTTTTCAAGACTGAACACGAGGCAGGTCATGATGGCTTGCGTCGCGGCGATGTTGGCTGGGCTCCTACCAGATGATCTTGTCGGGGTCACCTTCGTAGAGCGAGCGGATATAGGCGATGAGCTTCCAGATCTGCTCGTCGCTGAGGTCCTTCGACCAACCCACCATGTTGGTGCCGGGCCGGCCCTGGGAGATGGCCTTAAACAGGGTCTTGTCGGTCGGTGTGTAGACCCAATCGTCGTCGGTTAGGCTAGGGCCAAGGCCCCCTTCCGCCTTGCCGCCGTGGCAGCTGTAACAGCCGGCGCTGCCCCACAGCGACTTGCCCTCGGCGACCGCTGCCGTGTCGTCCATATAGGGATTGCCGTCGTTTCCCGGCGCCGCGGTGATATTGGCCTCGTCACCGATACCCGCATGGGCGGGGAGGATGAAGAGCAATAAAGCGAGGAGCCGTAAATAAGGCATACCGATTCTGTCGCAAATGTCCAAAAAAGTGCCCTCGAGGCGCCGTGGCCTCGAGGGCATATTATGCAGCTTGGCGTCTAGTGCAATGCGAAGCCGACGATGATACCGCCCTTGCGGCTACCTTTCAGCCACGGCGCGCCACCCTGGCCGAAATGGGCCCAGCCGGTCCAACCGCCGAAGCCAGACGGCACGGCGATATATTGCGTGCCGTCAACCGTGTAGGTCGACGGGCTGCCGAAGATGCCGGAGCCGGTCTGGAACGACCACAGTTCTTCGCCCGTGTCCTGATCATAGGCGCGGAACTCGCCCTCCGGCGTGCCGGCGAAGACTAGGCCGCCACGTGTCGAGAGCAGGCCGCTGGTAAAGGGCGAGCGGTCCTTGACCACCCACATCTTCTCACCAGTGCGTCCGTCGAAGGCAACGAGTTGCCCATGGCCAGTGTTCCAGCCCACGGTGCCAATGCCCCAATAGGGCTTACCGATGGTGCGCTCGGGTGGGTTGAGGCCGGCGCCGATCGGTGCGCTCATAATATCGACACAGATTTCGCGACTTGGCACGAACACCCAGCCAGTGTCCGGGTTCACGGTCATCGGGTTCCACCACTTGCCGCCTTCCGAGGCCGGGCAGATGTTCTTGGCCTCGTAGTCGTAGGTCGGAACCTTCTCCATATTCCAGATCGGCCGGCCCTCGTAGGTGAAGCCGGTAGCCCAGTTCACGATCGAGATCGGCACGCCGTAGCGGAACCTACCGTTGGTGCGATCGATCTTATACAGGAAGCCGTTGCGATCACCGTGTAACCAGACCTTCTCGGAGCCATAGTCGACTAGGATAGGCTCATTGTTGCCGTCATAATCCCAAACGTCGGCCGGCGTGTACTGAAAGTAGAACTGGATCTCTCCGGTATCCGGATCTAGCGCCAGGGTGGAGTTGGAGTAGAGGTTGTCGCCGGGACGTACGGTGCCGTCCCAGTCGGGATTAGGATTGCCGACACCCCAATAGAGTAGATCGAGCTCGGGGTCGTAGGAGCCGGTTAGCCAGGTTGAGGCGCCGCCATGCATGGCTGCATCGGTCGAGCCCCAGGTGTCGTGGCCGGGCTCTCCGGGCCCCGGGATCGTATAGGTGCGCCAAGCCTGCGCGCCGGTCTCACTATCAAGCGCCTCGATATAGAGGCGGGTCGGATATTCGGCGCCCGACATGCCAACAACGACATTGCCTTTGACCACGAGCGGCGCCACCGTCATGGTAATGGCCTTCTCCCAGTCACCGACGGTGACGTCCCAGACAACCTCGCCCGTGCCCTTGTTCAGGGCTACAACATGACTGTCCGGCGTGGCCACGAATACTTTGTCGCCATAGAGCGCGACGCCGCGATTACCAATATCGCAGCACATCTTGCCGGCAACGCCTTCCGGCATCTGATGCGCGTAGCGCCAGATCTCGGTGCCGTTCTCGGCATCGAGCGCATAGGTGTGCCCGTGTGAAGCGGTGGCATACATGACGCCGTTGTGCACCACAGGCGTTGTGTTCTGAGCGTCGAGCGTGCCCAGCGAGAAGATCCACTTCGGCACCAGCTCGCCGACATTGCCCGTATTGATCTGTCCCAGGGTGCTGTAGCGGTTGCCCGTGTAGTTGCCGGGCGCCATCAGCCAATTGTTGGGATCTCCTGCCGCTGAGCGCAGCATTTCGTCCGTGACGATCTCCTGGGCATGCGGGCCGCTCGCGAAAAGCGGCATGGCCGCCACAGCAACGCCCGCGATGAGCGCCACAAAGACCTTAAGGCATTTCTTCCACATGTTGTTTCCTCCCGAATGATCAAAATGTCCAGCGGAGGCCGCACGTCAGGCAGGATTTGCAAGAAATCGCTCCGATATTCACTGTCCAGATTGCCGTCCGTCCTTCCCCACGGGGCAATGGTGCATGAATCGACGGCCGCCGACAAGGGAATGTAGCGTTGCAATTCTCACCGCTGATCCCGGCAATCGCGGGAGAATTCAGCCCAGAGGTAAGGCTGGAGAGCAACGCACGCTGTCGGCGATTCCATACTTTACTCTCCTCGCCTTCCATGGCTTTGCGTGCCCTATTCTTCTTGCGGCCGTCCTATCTCAGCAGCTTTCTTAGGCTGGGATGGCAGGATGTAGGAACGCAAGAGCCGGCTCAATGATCGGAAGCGGGATCGTCTGATCAAACACTTCGTGGCGGGCACGGCGGTACGTACCGCGACGGCACTTATCGGCATATACCAGAACACGGCGGCCTCGTTCCACACGTGGCGGCGTGAGGAAGGGCAAGCACGGTCTGGGTGCCGCCGTTAGATCACTTCCATGTGAGACAGAACCAGTCTTACCGATGCCTTCTCAGCAGAAAATAACCTTAAGAATGTCATGGTATCCCTTTGTCTACTAACAGTGGTCGTGGATCCACTACGTTCTTGCCGAGCCCCACGGCCGTCTCGTCGAGACCGAAGGCGAGCGCCGCAAGCTGAGTTCCGTGCAGGATTGGCAGCTCGCTATCAAGGCCGAGCTGGGGCTGTCTGGCGTCGAGGTTGAGATGGCACATCGGACACATAGTGACGACGGCCTCGGCGCCAGCCGCACGAGCTTTATCAAGCACCGTGCGCGACATCTCCTGCGCGACATGCGTCTGGCTCAGGCCCAGGGCGCCGCCGCAACACGCGGTCTTGTGCGACCAATCGAGGGGTTCCGCAGCCAGCGCGCGCACCATGTCGTCCATGCGGCGTGGATATTCCGGGTGCTCGGCGCCGGTCAGCGCTGCCGGCCGGGTGATCAGGCAGCCATAGTAGCAGGCGACCTTTAGCCCATTAAGCGGGCGCCTGACGCGTGACCTGATCTCGGGCAAACCTGCGCGCTCAACAAGCGTATCGAGAAAATGCTCGACCTTGACCGTGCCGCGATAGGAGTAGCCCGCTTTGGCCCGCGCTTGGCTCGAGATATCGCCGCCGTGCCGATCGGTACGCTCAGCCGACTTCAGCCTAGCAAAGCATTTGCTGCAGGGTGAGGTCACTGTGTCGAGCCCCATCCGCTCGACACTGGCGATGCCGCGCATGGGCATACCGATAGCCATCACCGGGTCGGTCGCCGGTGCCGGGGTGGCACCACAACATTGCCAATCCGGCGGCTCGACCAGCTCGATGTCGAGCGCCGCAGCGGTGGCGCGCACGCTGCGACCATATTCGACAGAGGTCGAATCTAGCGCGCAGCCAGGAAAGAAGCCTACCGCCTTATCACTCTGCACCGACGCGGGTTTCACCCGGCGCGGCAGGCTAGGGAAGAGATGGAGCCTACCGCGCCTGATCAGCGCCCAACCCATGCGCAGATCCTTGAACAGCTTGCCCTGGGCCAGGTTCAGCAGCACACCAAAGCCGAACTCCCAGGCTCGGCCGAAAAATTTCACATGCCCCATAAAGAGGTGGTTGAAGCGCGCTATTCCGGGCACGCCGGGGGCCACACCGCGCCGCTTGGACTCGACGCAGAGTGCGGCCATGACCGCGGCCACGTCGATCTCCTGCGGGCAGCGCGTGGTGCAGGTCTGGCATGAGGCACAAAGCCAGATCGTGTGGCTCGCCAGCACACCCGTGTCGTCGAGTTGAAGGCTGCGCATAACCTGGTTGGGTGCAAGGTCTAAATGCCTGGCCAGCGGGCAGCCGCTGGTGCAGCGGCTGCACTGGTAGCAACGAAACACGTTGTCGCCAGTCGCCTGGCTGATGGCCTCGGCGAGTGAACCGGCCTCCGCGGGCGCCTCTATCATTGCCGTGCTCATAACACCGGCCGCGGCTCAAGGCCGGCTGCCTCTACGATAGGCCCGACCACGGCCTCCCACTCGATGGCCATAATATGCACGCCAGCCACGCCTTCAATCTCGCGCACCTGCTCAATTTGCTCGACGCAAATCCTGATGCCCTCGGCGCGCCAGGCTTCTTGTCGCGCCGGCTTGTCCTCCTTGGCGATATCAGCCACTGCACCTGCCATGCGCTCGATATATTCGTCGGCCACGGTCATACCGGGAACCCTGTCGCGCATGTAGCGCGCCATGCCGGCGCTCTTGAGGGGCCCGACGCCAGCCAGGATGGCAACCCTTTCGTGCAAGCCCATATCGACCACACGCTTCATGTAGTCGTGGAACAGAGGCATGTCGAAGATCAGCTGAGTCTGCACAAAATCGGCTCCAGCGGCGATCTTTTTAGCGAGGCGAAAGTGGCGCAGGTCGACTGGGTCGGCGAAGGGATTTGCGGCAGCGCCGATAAACAGGCGTGGACCACCGCCAGGAATCTCCTCGCCACACTGGAAGTGGTTTTCGTCGCGCATATCCTTGGCCATGCGCAGCAGCTGCATGGAATCGATATCGTGGACGTTCTTAGCGCCCTGGTGATTGCCGAACGACTGGTGGTCGCCGCTGAGGCAGAGCACATTGGTGATGCCATGTCCTGCAGCGCCCAGTAAATCGCTCTGCATGGCCAGGCGGTTGCGATCGCGACAAGTCATCTGGATGACTGGCTCGAGGCCCTCCTGCACCATGGCAATACCGGCGGCAATGCTGCTCAGGCGCACGATGCCGGTCTGGTTGTCGGTGATGTTCGCCGCATCCACATGACCCTTGAGCAGCTCGATCTTCTCGCGCACCTGCGCCATATCGTGGCTCTTGGGCGGCCCCAACTCAGCAGTGACAGCAAAATGCCCCTGCGCCAGAACACCCTCCAGATTGCTGCGGGTCTTCCGAGTCTCTGATATTGCGCCGTCCATCACTCGCCCTCAGCGTCCGGCATACGCAGGTCGTCACGAACGATACGCCTGAGGCCGCCGTCTCTGCTGGTCGACCAATCCTTGACCGGCTCGACCTCCATCAACCGATCCATCAGACCAAGTTTGGCCGAGCGCTCCCATATCATTTGCCAGGCGCAGGGGATGGAGGGATCAACCTCGCACTTCCCGTCCTGAGTGCCACCGCAGGGTCCGTTGAATAGCGATTTGGCGCAGCGCGTTACCGGGCAGATGCCCGCCGTCTTGTCGAGCACACAACTGCCGCAGGCCTGACAGCGCTCCTCCCAGACACCCTGCTCTGTGGGTCGGCCCATGAAGGTCGTGTTGAGTGCCGGCAGCACGCGCTTATCGGGGTATCGATCGGCCAGACTTTGGACGCCGATGCCGCAGCCGAGCGAGAGGATGGCGTCGTAGTCGTCGAGCCCTTCGGCCAACGGCTCGAGGTATTCATCCTCGCACTGGCGCTGCACCGTGGTCTCCTCGACCGCCAGCGGCTCGCCGTCAACACGGCTTGCCATGCGCAGCGACGAGGCGAGAATACCGACCTCGCGGGCGCTGCCGGCGAAGCAAACCGTGACGCAGGTGCCGCAGCCCACGGCAAGCACCTTGCGGCAGCCTTCCATCATCGATGTGATTGCCGCGAGCGGCTTCTGTTCAGCGACGATCATGTTTCACCTTCAAGCTGATCGTTCCCTATGCGCAAGGGGCTAGCGCCCAGCGCCCTGACTTCCTCGACCATCTCCGAGGCATGCTCGGCAAACTGCGCACCCATCGCCGCCGAGATGTTGACCATACGAATACGCGCCTCGTCGAGGCCGATCTCGGCGAGCTGTCGGCGCACGTAGTCCACGCGTTGCTTGGCATACAGGTTCCCCGTCTGGTAATGACACTTGCCCGACAAGCAGCCGGCGACGAGAACACCATCGACGGCGGCCTCGAAGCTGCGCAGCACCGTCAGCACGTCGACGCGGCCGGTACACGGCAACTCAACGATCTTCAGCGACGGCGGATAGGAAAGCCGCGACGAGCCCGCAAGATCGGCCGCCGCATAGGCGCAATGGCGGCAGCAGAAGGCGATGATGGAGGGTTCAAAATCGGGCTCGGAGTCGCTCATGCCGGAACTCCCTCAAGCATTTCTGGGCTGAACAATGCATCGATTTTCGACATTACCTGACCGTCGGTATAGTGGCGGAGCTCGATCGCCTGGGCCGGGCAGGCTGCGGCGCACAATCCACAGCCTTGGCACAATGCCGGCTCGATCGCTGCCGCACCTGGAATGCCGCCGACGCCGGGAAGCTCGGTATCAATGCGCGTTGCACCGTAGGCGCAGCTTCGCACACAAGTCAGACAGCCAACGCAAAGCGCGGTATCAACCGTAGCGACCTGGCCGCCGACTGTGATGGTGTCTTTCGACAGCACCCGCGCGGCGCGTGCCGCCGCCGCCCGAGCTTGGACGATGGCCTCATCGAGCAACTTTGGGTAATGCGCCAAGCCGGCCATGAAGATGCCTTCGGAAAGAAAATCGACCGGACGCAACTTGACATGTGCCTCAAGGAAATAGCCTTCCATGTCGACGGGAACCTTGAGGCGGTTGCTCAGCTCCTGCGTTGCCGGCGCTGGCACGACAGGGGTGCTGAGTACCAGCAGATCAGGCTGCAACACCATCTCCTTGCCCAGAATTTCTTCCCAGGCGCGCACTTCGACGGTGTTCCCATCGACACTAACGGTTGGCTTGCGCGCGGCCTCATAGCGCAGGAAGATGATGCCGCTCTCGCGCGCCTCCGTATAGAGCCTCTCCTTGAAGCCGTACACACGCATGTCGCGGTAGATCACAGTTATGCGGACGCTGGGGTCGAGGCGCTTGAGCACGAGCGCGTTCTTCAGCGCCGAGGTACAGCAGATACGTGCGCAATACCGCTCCGCGGGACCGACACATTGGATCATCACCACGGACTTAGGCAGGTTTTCTCCCGCGGCCAGCAACCCCTCAAACTGTTGCTGGGTGACGATGCGCGGGCTCGACCCGTAGCCGTATTCGTCGCCGCGATATTCAACGCCGCCAGTGGCGAGCACAGTGACACCATGAGCCACCTCCACAGTGCCGCCGCTGCCAGTGAGGGCCGAAGAGAAGTTGCCGAGAAAGCCGCCGGTCGACCTCAGCTCGCTGCCGAGATGCAGGGTGACCAGCGGGTGAGACCCTACCGCCTTTACAAGCTCGGCCAGAAAAGCCTGGGGATCGGCCTCGGCGTCGCAGCCAAAATGGAGTTGGCGCAGGTTACCGCCCAGGCTGTCCTCGCGCTCGACAAGATCCACCGGAAAACCCTGCTCGGCCAGCGCCAGGGTTGCGGTCATGCCCGCGGCACCACCGCCGACAACCAGGGCGGTCTTGACGATCGGCATCTCGGCGGTTTCCAGCGGCCGTAGCCGCGCTGCCCGTGCCGTCGACATGCGCACCAGGTCCTTGGCTTTCTCAGTCGCCGCCTGGCGTTGTTGGCCATGCACCCATGAGCACTGATTGCGGATGTTGGCCATTTCGAAAAGATATGGGTTGAGTCCCGCTTCACGGATGCTGCTCTGAAACAGGGGCCCATGGGTGATCGGCGTACAGGCAGCCACCACAAGCCGGTTGGCGCCAAGCTCGCGCACCTTCTCGGTGATCTGCGCGATGCTGTCCTGCGAGCAGGCATAAAGCGTGTCCTCGGCGTGGATAACGCCCGGCAGCGCCTTGGCATATTCGGCAACGTCGGGGACATCGAGATAGCCGCCGATATTGGTACCGCAATGGCAAACGAAGACGGCGGTGCGCGTCTCATCGTCTTCGACGCAGCGCTCGGGTGGATAGTAGGCTTCGCGTGCCAGGGTGCCGCGTGCGCGGGTCAACAGGGCAGCCGCGCTCGCCGCCGCACCGGATGCATCGAGGAGCGATTCGGCGATGTCCTTGGGCTCGCGGAAAGTGCCCGCAGCAAAAACACCCGGCCGAGTCGTCTGCAACGGATCGAACGGTTGCGTCCGGCAGAAGCCATGGGCGTCGAGATCAATGCCGGAGCGCTCGCCGAGGACCCTGGCGCTGTCGCCGATTTCCATCCCGACCGAAAGCACCACCATGTCAAACTCCTCTGCCACCATCTCGCCGCTCTCGACATAATTCACCAGTAACCCGCCGCTAGCTGGGTTCTCCTCCAGCGACGACAGACGGCAGCGCACATAGCCGATGCCGTGGGTCTCGCGGGCCTTGCGATAATAACCCTCGTAGCCCTTGCTGAAGGCACGCGTGTCCATCATGAAGACGACCGCCTCGGCGCTCGGTAGTTGCTCGATGAGCCGGCGCGCTTGCTTGGCGGCGTACATGCAGCAAACCGATGAACAATAATCGTGCGACTGGTCGCGCGAGCCTACACATTGCAGAAAGGCGATTTTCTTTGGCGTCCCACCGTCGGATGGGCGCTGTATATTGCCAGTGGTGGGGCCGGAGGCGCTCAACAGCCGCTCAAGCTGGAGCGACGTGATGACGTTGGCATGGCGCCCGAAGCCGAGTTCCTCGGACAACTCCGCCCTGCTGGGCCGGAAGCCCGGTGTCAGTATTACCGCGCCAACCTCGATCTGGCGTGTACTCTCAGCCATCTCGTGGTCAATGGAGCCGAGCCCGCAGGCATCGGAGCACATCAGGCATTCCGAGCAGATGCCACAGGAGAGACACCGCGATGCTTCGGCCATGGCCTGCAAAGAAGTGTAGCCGCCCTCGACCTCCACGAAGCTGCCCACGGCGTCTGCGCTCTCGATATACGGCTGGGGCTGGCGCGGTGCCAAAGCAAGCTCGCCCTTGAGCACGCGGGCATCGAGCTCGGTCTGGCTCAGCTCGGCGACAGCTGTTTTTGGCGCCGTCGCCGCCATGTCTTTGCCGCGTAAGTGGTGCTGAATCGCCGTGGCGCAGCGGTGCCCGCTGGCAACCGCCTCGATGACGAAGGCGGTACCGCTGATGCTATCGCCCGCGGCGAACACGCCAGGCCGACCGGTGGCACAGGTCTCGGGGTCGACGGCGATGGTCCAGCCCTTGGTAACGTTGACGCCGGCATCATCGGGGATAAAGCCGAGGCCGACGCGTTGGCCAACCGAGAAGATGATCACGTCAGCGACCAGAAGATGCTCGGAGCCGCGCTCGATTTGTGCCACCGGGCGGCCGTCCTCACCTGGCACGAAGGCTTCCACGCGCTGGCATTCGAGGCCAGCGACGCAGCCCGTCCCATCGTCGGTCACACGCAGGAAGTTGAGCCCGATGTGCATGGCGATACCTTCCGAGCGCGCCCAGGCAATCTGCTCATCGTCAGCCGGCATGCGGCCCGAGCTGCCGCGGACGGCCATTTGCACGTCACTGGCGCCAAGGCGCACCGCGGTGCGCGCCACATCGATGGCGACGTCGCCGCCGCCGACCACCAGTACGCGCTTGCCCGCAATATCGACGCGCGGATCGGGAGCATCAGGGTCGCCGCACTCGGCCAGGCGAGCGTCGCGCAGAAAGCGCGTATTGACCAGCACGCCGTTTAGGTCGTTGCCGGGGATCGGCAGGCGGATGCCTTCATGGGCACCGACGGCGATCAGCACCGCATCAAAGCCCTGCTCAAACAGATCATCGAGCTGCTCTACCCGTGTTCCCAGCCTAAGCTCGACACCGAGGTCGAGAATGTCCTGTACCTCGCGGTCGACGGCCGCACCCGGTAGGCGGAATTCTGGCACGCCAACACGCAGCATGCCACCGGCGACGGGAAGGGCTTCGAAGACAGTGACACCATAGCCAGCGCGGCAAAGATCCTGGGCGGCGGTCATACCGCATGGCCCGGCGCCGATGATGGCGATGCGCTCGTCGAAGCAGCGCGGGATGGGCTCTGGCGCAACCCGCGGCTTGGCGTTAACGCTGTCGGTGACGAAGCGCTTGAGACCGCGGATGTTGATCGCCTCGTCAACCTTGGTGCGGCTGCATGCTGTCTCGCAGCGGTGGTCGCAGATGCGCCCGCAGACCGCGGCAAAGGGATTGTCCTCGACGATGGTGCGATAGGCGTCGTCGATGCGGCCCTCGCGGATCAGCGAGATGTAACCTTGAGCGCGCTGGCCTGCGGGGCAGGCCTCGCGACAAGGGGCGATACCGCGCTTCTCGATGGCATATGTGTCGGGCGTCGCCTGGGGATACAAGCGGTGCGCCGCCGTGCGCTGGCTGAGGCCTTCGTCAAAACCATTGGAGACGCGCTCGGGACAGACCTCGGCGCATTCGCCGCAGCCATTACAGGTGGCAAGATCGACATAGCGCGGCTCGGTACGCAGCGTGGCACTGAAGTTGCCGGGCTCGCCGGCAAGTGCGGTGACCTGGCTGCCGGTGAGAATCTCGACATTGAGATGGCGGCCGACCTCGACCAGGCGCGGTGAGATGGTGCACATGGCACAGTCGTTGGTCGGGAAAGTCTTGTCGAGTTGTGCCATATGGCCGCCGATCGCGGACTTTTCCTCGACCAGATAGACCTTGTAGCCGGCATCGGCGAGGTCGAGCGAGGCCTGCATGCCGGCAATCCCACCGCCAACCACCATGACAGCGCCGATTACCTCACGCTCAGCGGAAGGACCGCCTACCGTCATTTACCGATCCTCCACGACACCGTGTTCCGACAGCAGTAGGTAATCCTACATCGGGGGGGTCGCTTACTTAGATGATGTCGCTTACTTAGATCAAGGGGTCGGCAGCTGCCGCCAAGCAATCGATCAAGATGAGGATCCCCGGTGTCAGCAGCCTTGCCGGCAACATCAATGCTCGGATCCAGGCCAATTCCGAGCTCGAAGGTGTCAAGCAAGAGTGAGGGGCATCGTCTCGGCGGGGCGTACCGGCGTATGCAAAGACCGTGCTCAGGGATTGAGGCAGGTCAAGGTCCGCCCGGCAGTTTTCGCGCAAGATTTGTCTCTCCGGCGTGGTGGGGCCGCGCCGTCATGGCAATGAGCAACCGCTGGAGATGATGTTTCGGGTCCGAATACACGGTCGGGGAGGCCAAGGCGTGGTGACTGCGGCTGAGCTGCTTTCGATGGCGGCCTTCTTCGAGGACAAGCATGCCCAAGCCTTTCCTAGCTTCGGCTCGGAGCGCATGGGTGCGCCGGTCGTCTCCTACTGCCGTATTGACGACAGCGAAATCCGCTTGCGCGAGCCCATCAACAGCCCCGACGCACTCATCATCCAGGATCCGACGCTGCTGCTTTCCGTCGACGTATTTCATGGCCTCGAGCGGGATGGCTTCATCCTGATCAATTCGCAGCGCTCGTTCGAGGAGTTGGGTATCGCTGAGTTCGTCGCAAAATTTCCGTTCGGCCACGTCTGCAATGTGGGCGCCACGGATCTCGCCTTAAAGCATGTCGGACGACCGCTGCCGAATGCTGCCTTGTTGGGGGGCTTTGCCGCCATCTCGGACGAGATCCGCCTGGCTTCGGTCGAAAAGGCGATCCACCAAAAGTTTTCCGGCGAGATCGGCCAGGCCAACGTCGCCGCCGCGCGCGAAGCCTTCGAAAGCCTCAAGGCAGCCTAGGGCATGTCCGGATTGCAGCAGATCGAAGGCTCGCTCGCTGTCGCCCAGGCCATCGCGCTGTGCCGACCCGAAGTAGTCTGCGCCTATCCCATTACGCCACAGACCCATATCGTCGAAGGCGTCTGCGCGCTGGTGAGAACCGGCAAGCTGAAGAACTGCGAGTTCATCAACGTCGAATCCGAGTTCGCCGCGCTATCCGTCGCCATCGGCGCCTCCGCCGCCGGCGCCCGTGCCTATACCGCAACAGCCAGCCAGGGCATCCTGCATATGGCGGAGGCGATCTACAATGCTGGGGGACTTGGCCTGCCCATCGTCATGACGGTCGGTAACCGCGCCATCGGCGCGCCGATCAATATATGGAACGACCACATGGATTCCATGGCGGTCAAGGATGCCGGCTGGATCCAGCTTTTCGCGGAAACCAACCAGGAAGCGGTCGACCTGCATATTCAGGCCTTCCGCCTGGCCGAGGAGTTGAGCTGTCCGGTCATGGTTTGCATGGACGGCTTCATCCTCACCCACGCCTATGAGCGCGTCGACATCCCGACGCAAGCGCAGGTCGATGCCTTCCTGCCGCCCTATGAGCCGGTGCAGGTGTTGGACCCGGCCGAGCCGTACTCGATCGGTGCCATGGTGGGGCCCGACGCCTATACCGAAGTGCGCTATCTCGCGCACGAGAAACAATTGCAGGCGCTGCGTCTGATTCCCGAGATCGGGCGCGTCTTTGAGGGCGTATTCGGCCGCACATCCTGTGGCCTTGTCTATTCCTATCGCACCGAAGGCGCCGATGTGGTTGCGGTGGCGCTCGGCTCTGTCAACGGCACCATCAAGGAAGTTGTCGACGCCATGCGCGCCGACGGCGCCGCGGTCGGCTCGGTCAGTGTCACCTCTTTCCGACCGTTTCCCCTCGAAGAATTGCGAGTCGCGCTCGGTGACGCGAAACATGTGGTGGTGATCGAGAAGAACCTGGCGCCGGGACTGGGCGGCATGGTCGCCTCCGATATCCGCATGGCGCTCCGCGATACACCGATCCAGATCTATACGGTCATCGCCGGGCTTGGTGGTCGGCCCATCACCATGGCAGCACTGCAGGAAGTGCTGGCGGGCGCCGGCGACGGCAAGCTCCCGGACATGCAGTTTCTCGACCTCGATCACGGAATCGTCGAGCACGAGATCATCCGTTCGCATCGGGTTAGGCGCTCCGGTCCGACCGCCGAGAACATCCTACGAAACCCGGCCGCAACGATCGCACAGGCCGAGAATTAGAGGAGGCTGATCATGGCTCAGGACAGCGCTCTGCAACGCGTGAAGTTTTACCAGACTGGCACCCATACGGTGGGCAACCGGCTGATGGACGAAGAGGCCCGCAGCGTCCAAGCCTCTATGGAGCGCTCTAACGCCATCACCTCCGGTCATCGTGCCTGCCAGGGCTGTGGCGAAGCGCTCGGCGCTCGCTATGCCCTGGATGTCGCAATGCGGGCGACCGGGGGACAGCTTGTCGCCGTCAATGCCACAGGCTGCCTCGAAGTGTTCACCACGCCGTATCCGGAAACCTCGTGGCAGATCCCCTGGCTACACTCCCTGTTCGGCAACGCGCCGGCGGTTGCCACGGGTGTCGCCGCAGCCATGCGGCGCAAGGGACGGAACATAAAAGTGGTGGCGCAAGGCGGCGACGGTGGCACCACCGATATCGGTTTCGGTTGCCTATCGGGCATGTTCGAGCGCAACGACGACGTGCTCTATATTTGCTATGACAACGAAGCCTACATGAATACCGGTGTGCAGCGCTCTTCCGCAACACCGGCCACGGCGCGCACCGCGACCACACCGACGGTGGGTGGCGCGCCGGGAAATGTCTTCGGCACCGGCAAGAACCTGCCGCTGATTGCGATGGCACACAACATCCCTTACGTGGCGACGGCCACGGTTGCCGGCCTACACGATCTAGAAGCCAAGGTGAACAAGGCTATCGATATGGCCGGTGCCCGCTATCTTCATATCCTCGTACCTTGCCCGCTAGGCTGGGGCTCGGCACCGTGCGATACGATCCACATCGCGCGGCTCGCCGTCGAGAGCGGATTTTTCCCGGTATTCGAGGCGGAGCACGGCCGCGTCACCGCCGCACATAAGATCCGCCGCCAGTTGCCGGTGTCGGACTATCTCAGGCCGCAGCGACGCTTCGCACACTTGTTCCGCAAGGGCACCGAGGATAGCGAAGGCGTGGCAACGCTGCAGCGCATGGCCGATGCCAATATCGAGCGCTTCAATCTGCTCGGTGAGAGGAAAAGCCCATGAGCAAAAGGCTGCCTTTCGCCATTACTCTCGATCCCGGCACCAGCCTCGCCAACGTGACCGGAACCTGGCGGACGGAAAGGCCTATCTACGTCGACCGCATGCCGCCCTGCAATGACGCCTGCCCGGCGGGCGAAAACATCCAAAAGTGGCTGTTTTATGCCGAAGAGGGCGCCTATGAGCAGGCCTGGCAGGTGCTAATGACGGACAATCCGCTGCCCGGCGTCATGGGCCGCGTCTGCTACCACCCTTGCGAGACGGCGTGCAATCGCGGACAGCTGGACGAGCCCATCGGCATCCACGCCATCGAGCGCTTTCTGGGACGCACGGCCTGGGAGCATGGCTGGAAGGCGAAGTTCGATGCCGAGCGCTCGGGCAAGCGCGTGCTCGTGGTCGGCGCCGGGCCGAGCGGTCTTGCCGCTGCCTATCACCTCACCCGGCTCGGCCATGCCGTCACAATCCGCGAAGCCGGCCCCATGGCCGGCGGCATGATGCGCTTCGGCATCCCAAAATATCGCTTGCCACGCGATGTCCTGGACTACGAGATCCAGCGCATCGTCGACATGGGGGTCGAGTTGCAGCTCAACCGCAAGGTCGAGGATATCGAGGCCGCTTTCCGGGACGAGGGCTTCGACGCCGTATTTGCCGCCGTCGGCGCGCATTTAGCCAAGCGCATCGAGATCCCGGCCTATGCCGCAGGCAGAATCCTCGACGCGGTCAACCTGTTGCGCAACATGGAGACGGGCGCCGAGCCACCACAGCTCGGCCGCCGCGTCATCGTCTATGGCGGCGGCAACACGGCTATGGATGTAGCGCGAACCGCCAAGCGGCTCGGCGTCGAAGACACGATGATCGTCTACCGGCGCACGCGAGAGCAGATGCCCGCCCACGACTTCGAGGCCGCCGGGGCCGAGGAGGAAGGGGTCATGATCCATTGGCTGCGCACCATCAAGCAGATTGACGAGACCCGGTTCACCGTCGAAAAGATGGAGATTGATGAACAAGGTCGCCCACAGCCAACTGGCGAATTCGAGACGCTCGAGGCCGATACGCTGATCCTGGCGCTAGGCCAGGACGTCGAGACCGCGTTCCTGGATAACGTGCCGGGGGTCAATGTCGGTGAAGGCGGCATGGTGATGGTCGACGAGCAGATGATGACCGGTCGCGAAGGCCTATTCGCGGGTGGCGACATGGTGCCGGCCGAGCGCACGGTGACCGTGGCCATCGGTCATGGCAGGAAGGCGGCCAATCACATCGACGCCTGGCTCAGGGGTAAGCGCCACAAGCGTCCGTCAAGGCCCGAGCTTGCCGGGTTTGGCGTGCTCAACACCTGGTATTACGACGATGCCCCGAAGACGGTGCAGCCGCAGCTCGATCTTGTGCGCCGCCAATCCGACTTCGCAGAGGTGCTGCAGGGGCTAACCGAGGATAACGCGCTATACGAGGCTCGGCGCTGCCTATCCTGCGGCAATTGCTTCGAGTGCGACAACTGCTATGGCGTGTGTCCGGACAACGCGGTCAACAAGCTCGGCGCCGGCAAGCGCTTCGACTTCAACTACGACTATTGCAAAGGCTGCGGCATGTGCGCCGCCGAGTGCCCCTGTGCCGCCATCATTATGGTTCCGGAGACCGTTTGAAGCAGCCAGCCCGAGGCGGCCCAACCAAGGGTTTTTAGGGCGAGATCAACACAAGATCGGCCCTCCCCCACGCCCGGCTAAGTGCGGCCGCAAGCCGAAGGGCGCCAGCACAGGCGGGAAGACGTAGCTTTTAACGAATTCCGTCGACACAGGGGCGTTGGCGAGCGGCGTCGGATCCTGATAAAAAGGCCATCTCATGTTCAGCGGTCTGCCCAACATTCTGACCCTGTCGCGGATCCTGGTGATCCCGATATTCCTGGCCGCCTTCGCCGTACCAGCGCCGGCTGCCAACTGGGTCGCCTTCGGGCTGTTCGTGGCCGCTTCTCTGACCGACTGGCTGGACGGCTTTTTGGCGCGAAAGCTGGCCCAAACAAGCGAGTTCGGCCGTTTTCTTGATCCCGTGGCGGACAAGCTGCTGGTGGCGGCGGCGCTGATCATGCTGGTGGCGGACGGCCGCGCCCCGGCAATCGCCGCGCTGATCATCCTCTGCCGCGAGATCCTTATCTCGTCCTTGCGCGAGTTCCTAGCTCGCGAGGCGCTGAAGCTGCCGGTAACTATGCTGGCCAAGATTAAGACGGCGACCCAGATGCTGGCGCTCAGCGTCCTGCTGGTGGGCGATGCGGCGACGGGCATCGGGCTTTCTGCCAAGCTGATGCTTGACGGTGGTGCCTGGTTACTGTGGCTTGCGGCAGTGCTATCCGTGGCCAGCGGCTGGGGCTATGCGCGGCACGGCATCTCAATGATGCTGGCTACCGACAAAGACAAGGATTCGAAAGGAGTGGCAGACAAGTGAAAGTAATGGGAATCAGCGGCTGGAGCGGCAGTGGGAAGACAACCTTGGTGACGCGCCTGTTGCCGGTGCTGGTGGCGCGCGGCTTGCGCGTCTCGACGGTCAAGAACGCCCATCATGAGTTCGACGTGGATACGCCGGGTAAGGATTCCTATGAGCATCGCGCCGCCGGCGCCTCCGAGGTGTTGGTTGCCTCGGCGCGGCGCTGGGCGCTGATGCACGAGCACCGCGAGGCAGCGGAGCCAGAACCATACCTCGATGCCTTGCTGGCGCGCCTCGGTGAGGCCGATCTGGTGCTGGTCGAAGGCTTCAAGCATGAGGACCACGACAAGATAGAGGTCTGCCGCGAGGGTTCGCGCCGCGAACCACTCTATCCCGGCGATCGCTCGGTGGTGGCAGTAGCCAGCGATCGCCCGTTACCCGATGCCAATCGCCCGGTATTCAATCTCGACGACACGCAAGCCATCGCCGACTTCATCTGCCGGCATTGCACCCTAGCGGAGCGGGCGGCATGAGCCAGCTCTGCAACGATTGCTTCGATATTGATCAACCGATGTTGCGTCTAGACGAGGCGCTGGCCCTGATCGAGGCGCGCATGACGCCGCTGACCGCCACTGAGACGGTGCCGCTCGATGCCGCTACCGGGCGCATTCTAGCAGAGGACGTGAGCGCCGCGACTGACGTCCCGGCGCACCACAATTCCGCCGTTGACGGCTTTGCGGTCTATCATGCCGATCTCGATGCCGACAGCCCGACGCCCCTGCCGGTGACGGGTCGCATCGCCGCCGGCCATCCCCTCGACCGGGCGGCGCGGCGCGGCGAGGCGCTGCGCATCTTCACCGGCGCGGTGATACCGCCTGGCCCCGATACAGTGGTCATGCAGGAGAATTGCGGACTTGCCGGCGAGACGGTAACCATCCCGCCCGGCATCGCACTTGGCGACAATTGCAGATTGGCCGGCGAGGACGTGCGCCACGGTACCACGGTGCTACGCGCTGGCCGCCGCCTACGGCCCGAGGACCTGGGTCTCGCGGCGGCGGCAGGTAGCGCCACGCTCGCCGTGCAGACGCTGCTCCGCGTCGCCTTGTTTTCCACTGGTGACGAGCTGTGTGAGCCCGGCGCGGCACTGGTGCCCGGTGCCATCTACGACAGCAACCGGCACATGCTGCGAGGTCTGCTGGCCGGCCTCGGCTGCACCGTCAACGATCTCGGTATTCTCGCGGATCGGGCTGACAGCGTGCGCCGGGCGCTCGCCGGTGCGGCACCCGACCACGATATGCTAATCACCTCGGGCGGCGTCTCGGTCGGCGAAGAGGATCACGTCAAGGCGGTGGTTGAGCAACTTGGCGGGCTCTCTTTCTGGCGCCTCGCCATTAAACCCGGGCGGCCGCTGGCGCTCGGTCATATCGACGATGCCGGGCGCACCGTACCTTTCGTCGGCCTGCCGGGAAATCCCGTAGCGGCGGCCGTAACCTTCCTGCGCCTGGCGCGGCCGCTGATTCTGCGTTTGTCGGGAGCGACGCATACGGTGCCGCGGCTGTGGCGCGTTGCCGCCGGCTTCGAGTTGACGAAGAAAGCCGGGCGGCGCGAGTTCTTGCGCTGCCGCCTGGAGGATGGCGATGCCGGCGTCCCCGTCGCCAAGCTTGCCGGCGCCCAGGGCTCGGGCGTGCTTTCCAGTCTCACGGCCGCTGACGGGCTGGTCGAACTTGGTGAAGAAATGACCTATGTTGCGCCGGGCGACGGGATAGACTTCCTGCCCTTCGCGGAGGTGAGCTGATGCAAGTACTCTATTTCGCCTGGTTGCGCGAGAAGGTGGGCGTCGCCGAGGAGGCGATCGAGCCACCGGCCGAAGTTGCTACCGTGGCCGAGCTGATCGAATGGCTGAAGGCGCGCTCACCGGGCCATACCACGGCCCTGGCGGACACCTCGGCCGTGCGTGTGGCGCTCGACCAGGAATATGTCCAACTCGACGCCGCCATTGCCGGGGCGCGCGAAGTCGCCCTGTTTCCTCCGGTGACCGGAGGCTGAGGCCGTGATCCGCGTGCAGAGCGAGGCTTTCGATGTCGGCGCCGAACTGGTGGCGCTGAGCGCCGGGCGCACAGATATTGGCGGCGTCGCGAGCTTCATCGGCCTGGTCCGTGACATGCACGGCGATAGCGCCGTTGGCGCCATGACGCTCGAGCATTATCCGGGCATGACAGAGCGCAAACTGGCCGAGATCGAGGCAGAAGCGCAATCGCGCTGGCCCTTGCAGACAAGCCTGATCATCCATCGCTACGGCCGCTTGGCACCAGGTGATCCCATCGTGCTAGTGGCCACGGCCTCGGCCCACCGTGTCGCCGCACTGGAGAGCTGCCAGTTCCTCATCGACTGGCTCAAAACCCAGGCACCGTTCTGGAAGTGCGAGGAGGCGTCCGACGGCAAGGCCACCTGGGTCGAAGCGCGTAGTAGCGACGACGCCGCAGCAGCGCGTTGGCGTGAGGGGAAGCCTGAGGCGGCCGAATAGGACCAGTTCCATCAATTCTATGATGCGTCTACTCGCGGCCCTCGGCTGCCCGATCCTTTGTGCCGCGCCCCAGGCCAGCGCCAGCGAGCCCAATCTCGATGTCCGCTACCGTCTGGAGGTGGTCGATCAGGCGTCGAAGCCGCGACGAGCGCAAGCGCACACCATCCGCGCCAAGCTAGGCTACGAGGTTGGGCCCCGGCACGGCTTTAGCGCGCGTCTCGAAGGCGAGGCGATTCTAGCCCCGGGCAGCGAGCGCTACGACACCGCCATCAAGCGCCGCAGCGACCTGCCGCGCATCAACGACGCCGAGACGCACGAGGTCAACCAGGCTTGGGTCGCCTATACGCCGCGGTCCGAGACGGTGATCAAGGTCAGCCGCCAGACCCTCTTCCTCGGCGCTGAAACCTTCGTCGCCAGCGCCCGATTCCGTCAGAACCAGCGAACCTTTGACGCTGTCACGTTGAGCGATCACGCGCTACTACCCGACACGCACCTGCAATACGGCTACATGTGGCTGGTCGACGACACCTCTGGCGAGGACGCAACCCACGGCGACTGGAATACGAACACCCATTTCGTGCAGATCGACTATGGCGGCTTCGCGCCGGTCAAACTCGGGGCCTATGCCTTACTGCTCGACATTGACCACCTGCCGGCAGAGTCATCTAAGACACTTGGGGCGCTGGCCGACAGCAGATGGGATATGGGCGGCAGTACCCTGCTAGCGCGCGGCGAGTTCGCCTGGCAGGGCGACTGGGGCGATAATCCCAGCAATCTCAGCGAGCATCTGCTGATTACCGAGGCGGGTGTCGGTCATGGCGGCCTTTGGCCCCTACTCGGCCTGCGCCAGCAGACCGGCAACGGCCGCGTTGCCCTGCAGATCCCTATCGGCAAGAAGCACGGCAATCGCGGCTGGGCGGATGTCTTCAGCATCACCCCCGCGGCAGGCTTGCTGGATGTCTACGGCGAGGCCAAATTTAAGCTTAAGCAAGCCGACTGGCTCGGCCTCGATCTCGCCGGCACACCGCTCGAGAGCCTGGAGCTTGTCGCCGCTCACCACCGCTTCTTCGATGACCGCGGCAGTATCAACTATGGGCACGAGACCGACTTACGCCTGCGCCTCAAGCCGCTAGACGGCGTCACCGTGACACTCGATTACGCCGACTACCGCGCCTCACAGTTCAGCGTCGACACGCGCAAGTTCTGGTTCTCGGTAACGCTGACGCGCTAGTCGCTGCCGATGTGGGCCGGGTCCGGCTCGAGGCCGTTGGTTAGCGCCGTGAAGTCGTCGATGAGGATGCGGCAGACCTCGCCCGGGGTGAAGCTGAGGTCGCCGATCTGGCCGACCGGCGTGACTTCTGCCGCCGTGCCAGTGAGGAACACCTCGTCCGCCTTCTCCAGCTCTTCCGGCATGATGATGCGCTCGATTACCGGGATCTGCTGCGCTTCCGCCAACCCGATCACTGTGCGTCGGGTGATGCCGTCGAGGAAGCAGTCGGGCGTCGGCGTGTGCAGTTCACCATTGATGACGAGGAAGATATTGGCGCCTGTCGATTCCGCAAGTCGCCCGCGCCAGTCGAGCATCAGCGCATCGTCGAAGCCCTCGGCCTCGGCCTTGTGTTTGGACAGCGTGCAAATCATGTATAACCCCGCCGCCTTGGCCTTGGCAGGGATCGTCGCCGGGTCGGGGCGGCGCCAGTCGGACCATTGCAACTTGATGCCCTTGAGCCGCGCCTCGGGCGAGAAGTATGACGGCCACTCCCAGGCCGCGATGGCGACATGGATAGCGTTTTGCTGAGCTGAGACGCCCATCATCTCGCTGCCGCGCCAGGCCACTGGGCGTACATAGCCGTCGTCGATATTGTTAGCTTTACAAACATCATAATTAGCGCGGTTTATGTGGCCCTGGCTAAAGGGAATCTCAAAGCCGAGTTGGCTCGCCGACTCAAACAGGCGCTCGGTATGTTCCGCCAGCTTGAATATAGTGCCGGCATAGACGCGCTGACCCTCGAAGACGGAGCTGGCATAGTGCAGACCGTGCGACAGGACGTGCAGGTTGGCCTCTCGCCAAGGCACCATCTTGCCATCGTACCAAATGAACCCATCGTGATCGTCAAAGCTCAACATGTCAGACCGTCCCGTCGCCCAGAGGCTCGATAAAGTGGCATCCTATAAGAAGGGACTTGCGTCAGGAAGCACTAGCAAACATATACGTCAATATGACTGACAAAAAACTAACGCGTGACCCGGGTGACTTGCATGAAATAGCCCTCAACCGGGGCATCGAGATGCTCTATTTCGGCTATCGCAACTTCGTTGCCAAGGCCAATGCCCTGCTCTCGCCTCTTGATTTCGGGCGCGCTCACCACCGCGTTATCTATTCCGTCGGCCGCAGTCCGGGTCTCACCGTGGGCGAGCTTCTGGCCACGCTACGCATCACCAAACAAAGCCTGTCGCGCGTGCTCGGCCAACTCGTGCGCACCGGATACGTGGCGCAGTTGACGGGCACGCGCGACCGCCGCCAGCGCCTCTTGAGCCTGACCGACAAGGGTCGGAAACTTGAGCACCGCTTGTCCGGCCTGCAGCGCACGCTCGTCGCCGAGGCCTATCGGGAAGCGGGGTCGGAGGCAGTGGGCGGCTTCGAGAAGATCATGCTCGGCCTCATGTGCGACGATGACCGCCCACGCTTCAGTGGCGAGCCCGGCTGATCGTTTCTTTTTACCAGGGGGACATCGTACTTATTCCCCTCTGGAGTCGATGGCGGCGCGCCTGCCAGAATTAGGTATGATATCCCCTTAATAGCCGGGCTGGGTCCCAGCAATGGCGGTTCTCGCCACCACCCGGTCAGCGTAGACTTGTGGCAACGTTGCACTGGTCCGAAAACGGGAGCGATCATGACCCATCGGGAAAATCTCCTGGCCGTCATTCGCGGTGAAATGGTCGAGCAGATCCCCTGGGTGCCGCGCATCGACCTTTGGCACAACGCGCAAGTGATGCGAGGTACGCTGCCAAAGAAGTTCACAGGCATGAGCGTCGAAGACATCCATCACGCCATGGGCTGGCCACTGCACAAATTTGTGCCGGAATACAGCCGGCCCGAAAACCCTGCGGATTTGCTTCACCGCGGCATCGGGCTGTTCGATCTCAAGGAGTTTCCCTACAGCTTCACCTTTTCCAACGACGTCGACATCCGTGTTGAGGTCGAGGCCGACGAGCGCCAGGAGATGACCCACGTCGAGTACCACACGCCGGTCGGCATGGTCAGCGTGCGTCACGGCCAGACGGCTGAGATGCGCCGCGCCGGCGCCTCCATCTCCTGGGTTAAGGAACACGCCATCAAGGGACCCGAGGACTACAGGGTGCTGGCCCATATCTTCGGCAATCTCGAGATTACTCCGTCCTACGAGCGCTACACCACCTGGCGCGAAGGCATCGGCGAGGACGGCATCGCAGTGGCTCACGGCTTCGGGCTGTCCTGCACCTCGCCGATGCATTTTGTACAGAAGACCCTCCTCGATGCGACGGACTTCTACCTCCACCACCACGACTATCCGCGTCAGATGGCGGAGTTACTAGAGGCCCTGACCGGCGCCTACGACACGCTTCTCGAAATCCTTGCCGGCGGCGAGCTGGAGGCCGTGATGTGGTCGTCGAATATCGACGACATGATCACTTACCCAGCGTTGTACGAGGAATATTTCCAACCCTGGTGCCACAAGGCGGCCGACATACTCAAACCCCAGGGAACCTTACTGATTATGCATCCCGATGGCGAGAACCAGGGCCTGATGGATCTTATCGCCGAGAGCCGCATGGACGTGGCCGACGCGGTAACACCGTACCCGATGACCAAGGTCCGCATCGAGGAGTACTACGACCGCTGGTGCCGGCCCGGACACCTGACCATTCACGGCGGTATCCCCGAGATGCTGCTGCTTGAGGAATCCTCGACCCGCGAAGACCTCTCGATGTACCTCGACAACTTGTTCCGCAGCATCGCCCCCGGCACGCGCTTCATCGGCTCGATCGGCGACACGACGCCGCCTGATGCCGATTTCGACCGCCTGCTCTACATCGGCGAACGCTTCGAGAAGGAGGGGCGGCTGCCGTTCGCTGCGGGCACGTATTCGCCGCTCAACCGGGACAGCGTCGCCACTGCACCACGGGTTGTCACGCCGGCGAGCACCAGCGAGACCGTCGCCGCAATGGATGTGGAGCAGGCCTTCGAGCAGATCACCATCGACGTGCTCGACGGCGACGAGCAAGAAGTAGTGGTGCACGCGCGCGAGCTCCTCGACCAGGGCGTTCCCGCCGGCAACATCCTCAACAAAGGCATGCTACCGGCCATGGAGGTAATCGGTGGGCGCTTCGCCGACGGCAGCGTCTTCGTGCCCGAGGTGCTGTTGTCGGCCCGCGCCATGAAGAACGGGCTCGGTGTCATCGAGCCCCACCTGGTGACCAGCAATGAGCGCCGCAGCGGCCGTGTCCTAATCGGTACAGTGCTGGGTGACCTGCACGATATCGGCAAGAACATGGTCGCCAGCATGCTGACCGGCACCGGCTACGAGGTCATCGACATGGGGGTCAACGTGAGCACCGAGGAGATCGTGCGCCAGGTGCTCGAGCGCCGGCCCGACATCATTGCCCTTTCGGCCCTGCTAACAACGACCATGCCGCAGATCAAGGAGGTCATCACAGCGCTTGTCGAGGCCGGCCTGCGCGACGACTTTAAGGTCATCGTCGGCGGCGCCCCGGTGAACCAGAAATTTGCTGAGGACGCTGGCGCCGACGGCTACGCCCAGGATGCCGGCGCGGCGGTAGCCCTAGCGAAGCAGTTGATGCCCGCCGTCTGAGCCGAAAAACGGTGACAGTTGATCAACCTGCGTAATTTCGGCAAGTGACAACGCCACGGCGGTATTACCGACGCCTGCCACTTCAAAGGCCGCATCGACGCGTAGAAGAAGGTGAGCAGCGAGACTGAGGCTATGGCGCGCTAGGCCCATGCCCGGTGCCGGGCACCTCGCTCGGGCGTGTCACGATGTAACAGGCGACCGGTACGATGACGGCGGCGGCAAGCAGCGTTGTCAGCGGCGTTTGGCTGACCAGCGAGAGCAGGATCAGGCTGACGCCCATCACAGCCACCGCCAGCACCTTGGCGCGCAATGGGATGACGCGATGGGTATGCCAGACCTGCAAGGGTGGCCCCAGCCTCGGATGCTGGTAAAGCCAGCGGTGGAGGCGCTCGGAGGAGCGCGAGAAGGCCCACAACGCGACGATCAGAAAGATCGTAGTCGGCAGGCCCGGTATGATGATGCCGATCAGCCCTAGTCCAACGCAGAGCCAGCCCAGCACAAACAAGGCATGGCGCACCCCGGCCCGCCGGCTCCAACCACCTTGTGTCGAAAATTCGTCTGCTTGCTCGCCCTCACGGATCATGGCCGACCGCCTGTCAGGGACCTCAGAACGCCCATGTTAGAGCCCTTTGCCTGCCGACGGAACCGATTTACCCGCTCGGTATCCTCCATCACCTTGAGCGTCTCACTAGCGGCTTCCGCACGGTGGTGCTCTCGACGAGGTCGCCGAGTTGTGAGTCGTACCGTTCGAGCGGACAGTTGGCGTCGCGACGATGCGCCCTGAGATGGCGGCCGTAGGATTACCGTGAGCGGGGTGCCGGCGGGCTCGATGGTAGTGCTTGCACCCCCGAAGACCTGACACGCTTTGCCGCGAACTGAGGGGCGCGCCGTCACGCGTATAACATGAAGAACGAAAAAGCCACGGCCGGTGCGTCCGGTCCCCTTTATAGCTGTGCGCCGCTTTTAGTTGTTGTCCGTGCTGTCTTCGGTACCGCCAATACCTAAGGTGTTGCTCAACTCGGTACCGACCGTCGTCACGGCGGCGACAATTACAACCGCGATCAGCGCGGCAATGAGGCCATACTCGATAGCGGTGGCACCACCTTCATCCTTGCCAAAACGACGCAGGCCGAACTTGGTAAGCATCTTCATCACGGTTTTCTCCGATACAAGCGATCAACGAGCCTGCCGCAGTCTACCAGGAATTAACATTTCGCACAGCGCCAACAAAGGTTAGAATTTGCAATCGATGCCACTACGTTATGGAGATAGCAGCATTGACTGAGTACGCAGTATGACAATCTCACGCAGACAGTTTGTTGGCGGCGCTGCAGGCGTCGCGGCCGCGTTGGAATTACCAAGCGTCTTAGCGGCTCAAGGGCAGGGACTCAAAGTAGCAGGCATCCTAGACGGCTCGGGTGGGCTCGACATCTACGGCCGGCCCATGATCGACTGCATGCGCCTCGCCGTCGAGGAGACCAACGCTGCTGGCGGCCTGCTGGATGAGCCTGTGGAGCTGCTGCTGTTCGACACTCAGTCGAACCTCCAGCTCTATACCCAGTTTGCCACCGAGGCAGCGACGCGCCACCAGGTCGCCAGTGTCCACGGCGGCATCACCAGCGCCTCACGAGAAGCAATTCGCCCGCTACTCGGGCGTTACCGCACACTCTACTTCTACAACACACAGTACGAGGGTGGCGCCTGCGACCGCAACATCTTCTGCACGGGCAGTACGCCAGCCCAGACCGTGGCCAAGCTGGTGCCGCACATCATGGAGCGCTGGGGCAAGCGAATCTACAGCCTAGCAGCGGATTACAATTACGGCCAGACCACTGCGCGCTGGGTGCGCAAGTTCGCGCAAGAGTCCGGTGGCGATGCCATCGCCACCGACTTCTTCCCGCTGGACGTGACCGATTTCGGTCCCACCATCCGCAAGATTCAGGCGGCCAAGCCCGATATCGTTGTCTCGGTGCTGGTCGGCGGCGCCCACATGTCGTTTTATCGACAATGGGCGGCGGCCGGCATGAAGGGCGAGATTCCGCTCGCCTCGACCACCTTCGGCGTCGGCAATGAGCACCGCGTACTGTCGGAGAAGGAGAGCGACGGCATCATCGCGTGCTATGGCTATTTCGAGGAGCTCAACACGCCCGCCAACCGCGACTTCCTGGGTCGCCTGCGGGCACGCTACGGCGACCAGACGCCGGCCGTCAACGAGCTCGCCATGCGCTCCTATGACGCCTTCTTGCTGTGGGCGGAAGCAGTGCGCCGGGCGGGCACGGCCGATCGCATGGCAGTGATAGAGGTGCTGGAATCGAACATCAGCATGACCGGCCCTAGCGGTACTGTGACCATCGATGCGCCAACCCATCATACCATTCAGGACGTCTATCTAGGCGAGGTCTCGGGCGGCGCCTTCAAGGTGCTCGAGACCTATCGAGAGCAGCCACCAGCGGATACCGCTGCGGTCTGCGACCTGGTCGCCAATCCCGCCGACACCACGATGTACGACATCAACGTCGACCTGTAATCCATGGATCTGACCGCCGCGGTCTTCCTACAGGCGGCGAGCGCCGTCGCAGCGCTGGTGCTAATGAGCGCCGGGCTGGCGCTAATCTTCGGCATGATGCGTGTCATCAACCTCGCCCATGGTGAGTTTCTCATGCTCGGCGGGTACGCCACCATCCTCGCCTACGGCCAGGGACTAAACCTGTGGCTCGCTGCGCTAGTGGTAGCGCCTCTGGTCGTCGGCGCCATCGGTTGCATCGTAGAGCGGCTGCTGATCCGCCATCTCTATGATCGCCGTACCGATACGCTGCTTGCCACCTGGGGCTTGAGCCTGTTCCTCATCGGCCTGGTTACGACACTGTTTGGCAACACCACACGCGGCGTTTCGGCACCGCTCGGCGCAATAGCCATCGGCAACTACAGCATGGCCGCCTACGAGCTAGCGCTGATCGGTTTCGCGGTGGCGGTCGTCGCTCTGCTCTATCTCGGCCTAGCGCGCACGCGCGCGGGCTTGGTGGCGCGCGCGACCATGCAGAACCCGGATATGGCTGAAGCCTTGGGCACGGACCGCAGCCGCGTCTACGCAGTGACCTTCACCGTCGGGGCCGCGCTCAGCGGTCTTGCCGGCGGGTTGCTAGCGCCGCTCTCTGGCGTGGTACCAACCATCGGTGCCGCCTATATGGCCAAGGCCTTCATCACGGTGATCGCCGGTGGCGCAGCGGCGGTTGGCGGCACCGTCGCCGCCTCGGGCCTGCTTGGCAGCATCAACAGCGCGGCGAGTTTCTTCGTCAATCCGGTGATCGGCGAAGTGGCACTACTACTGTCAGCGATCGTGCTATTGCGGCTCTTGCCGGAAGGAATTAGCGGGCATTTCTTCCGCACCGGTGTCTGATGCGAGATTGGCTCGGGCATGGCATCGTGGTCGCCGTAGGCATCGCGCTGCTGGTGCTGCTGCCGGCCCAGGCGCAGCTATATACGATCATCAACGCCACTATCTGGACGGCAATGGCGACCCTTGCGCTCAGCCTCGGCCTGGTCTGGGGCTATGGTGGTATTCTCTGCCTCGGCCAAACCGCGTTTTTCGGTCTCGGCGGTTACGCCTATGCGGTAGCGGCTATCAATCTCGGTAACAGTACCTGGGCCGTGCCGCTGGCCATCGCCACGCCCGCTGTCTTCGCCGCAGCACTCGGCTATTTTCTCTTCTACGGCCGCCTCGGCGATGTTTATCTCGGGATCGTCACGCTCACCGTCTCACTAATTCTGTTCAAGCTTACTAACAGCACATCAGGGCCAGAATACACCATCGGTAGCGCCCGGCTCGGCGGCGCTAACGGGATGCCGAAGACGCCTTTTCTCAACGCCCCGTTTGATCCTGCGGTACTGCTGTCTCCGGATACTATCTTTCGCGTCGTCCTTGGCGCATTGCTGCTCTGCTATCTATTTTGTTTGTGGCTTCTACACTCACGGTTTGGCCACGTGACCCTAGCAATACGCGAGAACCAGCAACGCGTCGAACTGCTCGGCTATGACGCGCGTCGGCACAAGCTTCTGCTGTTCGTCATCGGTGGTGCCATCGCCGGGGTTGCAGGAATCGGCTTCGCCAACTCAGCCTTCATTAGTCCAGCGCTCTTCAGTTTGGCAACTACGGCGCAGGTCATCATCTGGGTCATCGTCGGCGGCCTCGGAACCCTGTTTGGTCCCATCCTCGGCGCCGTCGTCGTGCAGGCGTTGATGTCCTGGCTCGGCACTCTAGCGCAGGTGCACCCGGCATTGTCGCGGCTCGATCCGAACTTGGTCCTGGGGGCGGCACTGATCCTCTTCGTGCTACTGTTGCCACGCGGCCTCTGGCCCGCCGTGACGAGCCTGGCGGGACGTCTCAGACGGGGTCCAGGGCGATGAGCGGAGACGCAGTGCTCGTGGTCAAGGACTTGAGCAAACACTTTGGCGGCGTGGCGGCACTCGATGGCTTGGCCTTCACGCTTCGGGCCAACGAGCTGCGCTGCCTGATCGGCCCCAACGGCGCCGGTAAGAGCACGTTCTTCAAATGCCTGACCGGGCAGCTCACACCCGATGCCGGCAGTATCCGTTTCGCTGGTCGCGAGATCGCGGGCAGCGGCACGATCGCCATCGCCCGCGCCGGCGTCGGCCTGAAGATGCAGGTGCCGTCGGTGTTCGATGGACTGACTGTCCGCGACTCCCTTTGCGTGGCAGGGCAGCGCCGCCTGCGAGGCAGAGCGCTGGATGGCGCGATAGCAGAGGCTCTGGCACGCCTCGATATCGGCGATCTGGCACAGCGCCTAGTCGGCACGTTGGCCCACGGGCAGCGGCAACTCGTGGAATTGGCGATGGTGTTGATGCAAGAGCCGGCATTGGTGCTGCTCGACGAGCCCACCGCGGGAATGGACGAAACGGAAATCGAACGTGTCGCGGCGTTGCTGCACGAGCTGGCCCAAGCGCATGCCCTAGTCGTGGTCGAACACGATATGCGTTTTGTAGCCAATATCGCCGGAGTGGTCACTGTCATGCATCACGGCCGCCTGCTGGCCGAGGGCCCAGCCGATTCGGTTCTGGCCGACGCGCGGGTGCGCGACGCCTATCTGGGCAATAGCCATGCTGACGGTTGACGGTCTGGGCACGGCCTATGGCCGTATCCCCGTGCTACGCGGGGTCAACCTCGCTCTGGCACCCGGTGAGCACCTGGCGGTGGCCGGTGCAAACGGCAGCGGCAAGACGACCCTGGTGAAGACGCTGATGGGCCTGCTACCGGCAAGCGCCGGGACGATCCTGTTCGACGGAGAGGACATCACGCGATGGCCCGCACAACGGCGCCGGCATCGCCTATGTGCCCCAAGGCCGCGACCTGTTCCCCGCCCTCAGCGTACGCGATAATCTGCGCATGGGTTGCCGCTCGGGAAGCGAGGGGGATGCGGCCATCGACCGGGTGATCGCGTTATTCCCCATGATCGGCGACTTGCTGGGTCGCGCCAGCGGCACGCTCAGCAGCGACGAGCAGCAGATCGTCGCGACTGCCCGCGCGATTTGCGCCACCCCGCGGCTGTTGTTACTCGACGAGCCGTCCGAGGGTGTACAGCCCTCGATGGTGGCAGAACCTAACATTCGCTGCCGAGGTAGCCGAAAGCGCGCTTGTCATGCACCGCGGCAGTATCAAACGCGCGCTCCCCTCGCGTGCCCTTGCCAAGCCCGGCATGTTGCGCGCGTTGCTCGGCGGCAAAGCCTGAGTGCCACACACCAGACTTTTCATAAGCGGATGGATGTAGTATGGTGTTAATCGTATAACCCCAAGATATTGGGGTTATCCACAAAAACTATCCACAGGCTGTGGATTAGGGTGTGTCTTCTCGGAGAAACAGGCCACCGAATAGATGCGCGCCGTAACCTAAAGCACCTGGGAAGAGGTGTGTCGACTAGCCGCGACATCCGCTTCCTCCCGGCGGATGCCGCGGCCTTTGTCCACACTTCGCAAAAGCTTGCACGCGATAGCTGTTTTGCAGCATGCAGCCTCTCGACGGTATCAAGGCTCTCGAATTTGGCGGCACCATCCTTGTGACGCTGCTCGCCCTGGTCTTGGCCGAGGCCGGTGCCGATAAGGTCAACGTTGAGCCCCGACTGCTTTAACATTAGGAAAATTTTAGGCATCATGGCTAATGGAGCGGTACATAGCGATAAAGGACAATCCTATGAAACTCGCCATTTCAGCCATTCTTGTGACCGTCATTCTAGCTGCGAGCTCGGCAACTGCCGATGCGAAGACGCCATCCGGGCCGCAGGCAGTGACGCCGACCATTAACCGGGTAGTAGCCGGTCAGGTCAGCGAACAAATTGCCGACGCGTTGGCTCAGGGGCAGGAAAACAGGCGCGGTGGGGCAGACCCGATATAGCGGACGATCTTAAGCGCGATTAACAGTCATTCTTATATAAACTGCGCCGACCTTGGTTCTGTGGGAGAATATCAGGTGCCGGGCGCCGCCCAGGTGCTCGCACCAAAGCCGCCGCTTTACTGTTATCGGTGTGTTACCAGACCCTGTGGTAATTCTGCAACAAAGAGTGCGATAAGCTCGCATAATCGGCCCTAAGACAGGGAAATCTTTGACGAATTTACACGCGTGCGGTAGCACCGATTTAAGAGGTAGTAGGCGCGCTTTGTATAGATGTTTGTGGCGGGTTACGTTGTGCGGAATTGCCCAGAAGCTCCCGCGATGCGCGTGTACTGGAATGGTAAGTTTTGAAGGTACTCAAGGGAACGAGGGCCCAGTCAAATGAAACGGATTATCCCGGTTCTAGCTATGGCGATGGCTGCGTTGTTCACCCCGCCCACCCTAGCAGCGCAAACCAGTAACCCGACAAACACGACGGAGCAGGCTTCAAGCACGGCCACCGCCTCAGCCGTTGTGCGGACCGCGACCGCCCAGATCACGGGTATGATCTCTTCGCGCGTATCCAGTCTCTTGGCTCCCACCGCCGTAGCTGATCAAGGCGGCAACGTAGACATGGCTGTGGCGCTGTACGACGAGATGACCCTCGGTACCGGCATTTCAGCCGGCGGCGGCGATGGCCGTATGGGTGTATGGCCGTCCGGCAGCTGGACGGATGTCGAAGACGACCTGTCGTCGACCGCCTATAACGGCGACGTCTACAACGCGATGACCGGTACCGACTACCAGTTCAACTGCTGCTTAACCGCCGGCCTGGCACTCGGCTATGAATCGAGTGATATCAACACCACGTTTAACACAGGTAGTGTGGAGTCTTCAGGCTGGACCATTGCGCCCTATGCCGGCTATGTGCTCAGCCGCTACTTCACCGTGGACGTCAGTGCCGGCTACAGCATTGTCGACTACGATACGACGCGCGTCAGAAACGCCCTGACAATAACCGGTGACTTCGATTCCGACCGGTGGTTCGCATCAGGCGCAATCAACGGCTATTACAGCGTCAACAAGATCCTGTTGAATGGCCGTGCCGGGTACTCCTACGCGAAGGAAAGCCAGGACGGATTTAACGAGTCCAACGGCGTCATCAACGCCTCCCGCGACGTGAAAGTTAGCACGCTGCGCGTCGGCGGTACCGCTGCTTACGGTCTCGGCAAAGCGCAGCCCTACGTCACCGCTACCGGTGTCTATGACGTGCAACAAACCAAGGTTACGGTGGGTGACGGTCAAGCCGCACCATCTAATGACAAATCCGGCGTCGACATCGGTGGTGGCGTGCGCATCTCACTCAGCGATCGCGTGACGGGCGGTATTGAAGGAACCACGCATTTGGCGCGCGACAACTTCGAGTCCACTACTGTCTCGGGCAACTTGCGCATCAAATTCTGATCTGCAGGTGACATCCTCGTTTCGATGCGGAGTCCGGCGCCAGCGCCGGGCCCTATTTCTATTGGCGCTGACGGCCTTGCTCGGGGCCTGTACCTCACCGGCAACACTGTTCGAAGACGGGCACTCGCGCGCGCTTAGACTGGCCGGCAATGCCGGTTTCGACACAGTACGGGTGCCCGCGGGTGCATTTACCTTGTACAGCGCCTTCAAGGGGAGCCGCGGCGGCAGCGATCGCCTGGTGGTCTATATCGAGGGCGACGGCCAGGCCTGGACTAACCGCTTCACTCTGTCACCCGACCCGACACCCTGGAATCCGACTGGGCTGCAACTGGCGATCCGCGACGCGCGGCCCCTGGTGGTCTATCTCGCTCGGCCTTGCCAATACGCCGCACGCCAGGATCCGGCACTATGCCATCCGCGCTACTGGGCGTCACGGCGATTCGCGCCAGAGGTGATCGAGGCAACCAGTGCCGCAGTGGAGCATTATCGGACATTGCTCGGCGCCAGCGAAGTCGAACTGATCGGCTATTCCGGCGGTGGCGCCATTGCCGCCCTGGTTGCCGCAACACGCAACGATGTCGTGGCCCTGACCACGGTGGTCGCCCCACTCGATCACATGGTCTGGACATCGCACCACGACATCTCTGCCATGCCCGGTTCACGGAACCCTGCCGACGTAGTGGCCGCTTTGGCCGACACACCGCAAATCCACTTGGTCGGTGGCGACGACGACATCGTGCCGGCACTCGTCGCTCGCGCCTATCTTTCGCGCCTGCCAAACAACAGCCCGGCCCGTCTGGTCGTGGTCCACGGCTTCGATCACACATGCTGCTGGCAGCGTGACTGGAAGCAGCTGCAGACCCGCTATCGCCTGCCGTAATAGTTCCGTTGCCGACACGGCGCGAGGCGGCTTGGGCAGCGTTGGCCACGGCTCTGACGGCCGCCTATAGCGGTGCCTTCACGCCTAGGCGTTGGCTGTCGGAGCAATGAACGCCGCCCGCCTTGAAGATGTTGCCACCGACACTTGCGCTGCTTCTGTTCGCCATCGTGATCATCCGCGCAACGCCACACCTTCGCATTTCTGCAGGCACCACCAGCGCCTAGCTCGTGGCCGCGGCGACTTTGGCGCTGGCAGGGCTGCTATTCGCCGACCCGGCGTTCCCTGCCAAGCGGGTGCATGTCTTCCAGTACGCCCTGCTAGCCCTGGTGGTGCGCCGCGGGCTCGCCAGCCGCCTTGATGGCGTGCCGCTGATGGCAATGTCGGCGTTGGTCGCGGCTCTGCTTGGGGTGCATGATGAACTTATCCAGGGTCTCAGGCCCGAGCGTTATTTCAGCCTCACCGACATTCTGGTCAATACTGTATCGGCCTCCGCCGGCGGCTGCCTGGGCACAGCCCTCTGGGGCCCGGGCAACAGAGATGACCCGCCATCCCCTCGCGCCTGGCTGGCCGTCGGTTTGGCGCTGGCAGTCCTGCTTTCCGGCCTCACCTACGCGCCCGCCGCGGCATTACCAGTGTGGGCTTGGCTGCCAGCACCGCTCTGCCTTACCTCTTGGCTGCTGTCGGTGCCAGCAGGGCATCGTTGGCCTGGCGCCTTGCCGGTGTGGCTTGCCTGCGGCGCGCTTGTTGAGCCGGCCATTGCAAACCTGGCTGACCTGCCTTTCGCCTAGAGCACTTTATCTACCATATGCGGTTAAATGACCGCATATGGTAGATAAAGTGCTCTAACCGCCATGGTAGACGTATCGGACCGATACCGCCTGGCAATCGCGTATGGCAAAAGCGATAGCAGCCACCAAGAAGCTTATGCCGAGGGCGTCGATGCCGCCACGCCAAGCTGTGGCCAGAGTATCTACGGTAAACACACCACCGACAGCTTCGATGATGGAAGCGGGGATCGGACCTTCCGACACAACGAAGAGCAACCCTGCCAGAACGAAGGCGCCGATGGCCCCCGGCGACCGCCGCGCCGAGACCGCGATGCCGGCGAGCACGATGAGCTCGAGAGGTAGCAACCGGCTGAGCAGACCGTAGAGCTGCGGAGCCTCGATCCCGAAAATTAGCGGTGCCACGCCTGCGGCCCACAGGATGTGCAGTTGTGCCGCCTCGGCCAGCGTCAAGGCCGCAAGCACCGCCGCTGCCAGGCGCCAGAAGAGACCCGGCCTCCGATCGACTGGATGTGCCCTTACCATGAGGGCGGTAAGCGCAGCACCTACCACGAGCTTGAGTAGGCTCCAGGCCCAGGGGAGGTTGGCTACCAACCCGATATCGAGGTTCGCCGGAACCCCGCCCGGAGCCAGCGCCCGAACCTCGGGCAAGGTCGCTACTAGATGCGCGACGATGAAGACAATATCGATCGCCACGAGTGCCAGCAAGAAGAGCCGACTACGCAGCCGCGTTACATATATCGGCACCCGCGCCACCCGATAGAGCGGCAACACCTCAAGCTCACTCAGACCCGGCTGTTCGCTTGCCATGTATTCCTATGTTCCGTTCGCTGGCGTCGAGCGAATATGCTCGGCCAGGCTAGCGTCCACGGACATGCGCCGTTCCAGGCGGAGACTGAGGGCGCGGCGCATGCGCACAAAACCGGCGGTAGCCGTCTCTGCCTTGCCCATCATGACACTACCGGAAAATACCACAGCCCGATCGGGGAGTCCGCATTGCCGGCCAACAGAGCTGCCTTTGGGCACCTGTCCCGTCAGCCCGCCTACACGGCCGAGATTGCGCATTGCATGAACATCGATCTCACCGTCGACAATACGGCTGCCCGTCGCGACCTCAGCTGGGCGCCGCGGGGATTTTTAACCTGCGACGACCCTCTCACCCATCTCGTCGATGGCGGCGACCAGCGCCTTGCGTAGGGGAGGCGCCGTAGCGCTATGGCCTGCGTCTTCGATAAGACGCAGGTCGGCATTGCCCCAAGCTGCCGCCAGGCGGGCAGCGTTATGCGGCGGGCAAAGCAGGTCGTAGCGGCCTTGTACGATAATGCCGGGAATAGTGGCCAGCTTACCTGCGTGACGCACCAATTGGTCGGGCTCGAGAAAACAGCCACGGCTCACGTAATGCCATTCCACGTAAGGCGTGCGCGGTGGCGATTCCGCCTTGGCCGGACGTTCGTCCCAAAGGCTTGTAGGAAGGTTCGCAGCAGGTGGATTGATTCCTGACAGCGCCTGCTCAAAGCCGCCCCAGGCGCGCGCCGCCGGCACGTGGACGCGCGGGTCGGGGTCTTCCAGGCGCTTGCCATAGGCCGCCACCGGGTCATCGCGCTCGTCCTCCGGCAATAACTCGACAAAGTGCTGCCACAGCTCAGGGTGGAAAGTCGTCGCGGCGCCACCGAAAGCCCAGCGCACTTCTTGGGCGGTACCGAGGAAGACCGCGCGCAACACCAGCCCCAGCACGCGTTCCGGATAGCGCTCGGCATAGGCCAAGGCGAGCGTCGAGCCCCAGGAACCGCCCACCACCATCCAGCGGTCAATACCGAGCTCGCTGCGGATCTGCTCGATGTCGGCGACCAGGTGCCAGGTAGTGTTGTCCTCCAGACAAAGCCGCGGCGTGCTCAATCCGGCACCGCGCTGGTCGAACAGTACCGCGCGGAAGCGGTTGGGGTCGAACTGGCGCGCATGCTGACGCTGGCAGCCGCTGCCGGGGCCGCCATGCAGGAACAGCGACGGCGTGCCATCCTCGCGGCCATGCTGCTCTAGGTACAGCGTATGGGTGTCGTCGACGGCGATCTTGCGCCGATCGAACGGCCCAGCGTCCGCATAAAGGGGGTCGGCATCGGGTGTCATGGCAGAGCCTCTGCAGCGGGAATCGGGTCGGACTCGCTAAGTTGCAGGGCGGCAAGGCGCGCATAAAGCCCCCCTTCGGCCATGAGCCGCTCATGGCTGCCGATGCCGACGATCTGCCCCTGGTCGAGCACGACGATGCGGTCGACGCTTTGCACGGTCGCCAGGCGATGGGCGATCACTAGGGTGGTGCGGGCCTCCATCAAGCGCTCAAGTGCCACCTGCACCTGACGCTCGCTCTCGGAATCGAGTGCGCTGGTAGCCTCGTCTAGCAACAACACAGCCGGATCTCGCAGGATAGCGCGAGCGATGGCGATGCGCTGACGCTCGCCGCCCGAGAGGCGTACGCCACGCTCACCCAGGAAGGTCGAAAAACCTTCCGGCAGGGCGTCGAGGAAGTCTTCTGCCGCGGCGGCGCGGGCGGCCGCACGCACCTCTTCGTCTGAGGCCTCGGACCGGCCATAGCGAATATTGTCCCAGGCATCACCCGAGAAGATCACTGGTTCCTGAGCAACCAACGCGAAGCGCTCGCGCAGAGCCCGCGGATCAGTGCGTTCCACGTCGACGCCGTCGAGGGTGACGCTCCCGGCAAGGGGGTCGTAGAAGCGCAGCAGCAACTGGAAAACCGTGGTCTTGCCTGCGCCGGAGGGGCCAACGAGAGCCACCCTCTCTCCCGGGGCGACGGTGAGATTGATGCCACTCAGCGAGGCGCTATCCGGGCGGCTCGGGTAATGGAATGTGACATCTTTGAAGGCGAGCGCCCCCTCGGCCGGTGCTGGCAAAGGCTCGGGATCGGTGGGCACGGCCACGTCAGGCTCAACCGCCAATAGCTCTAGCAGGCGCTCCGTGGCACCGGCCGCGCGTTGCAGGTCGCCATAAACCTCGCTGACGGCGCCGACGGCGCCGGCCACGACCACAGCGAAAAAAACGAACTGCGACAACTCGCCACCGCTCAGGCCACCCAAGATCACCTCGCGCCCGCCAACCCAAAACACCACGGCAACGGCGCCGAAGACGCTCGTCATGACCAACGCCGTAAGCAAGGCACGAGCGTGGACACGATCGATGGCAACGCCAAACGCCGCTTCAACGCGATCGGCGAAACGGCGGCGCTCATGGCCCTCATGGGTATAGGCCTGAACGGTACGGATGGCATTGAACGACTCCTCGACCTGGGCGCCAACATCGGCGATACGGTCCTGGGCAGCCCGCGAGAGCCGGCGCACGCGGCGGCCGAAGATGATGATCGGCAGAACCACCAGGGGCACTAGCACGAAGACCAAAGCGGTCAGCCAGACGCTGGTGACGAACAGCATCACCGTGCCGCCGATAAGCAGCAGCAAGTTGCGGAGCGCCACCGAGGCACTGGAGCCAATCACAACCTGCAAAAGCGTTGTGTCCGTGGTCAGGCGTGACAGCACCTCCCCCGTGCGCGTGGTTTCGAAGAAGCCCGGCGAGAGGCCGATGACACGGTCGTAGACATCCCGGCGAATGTCGGCAACGACGCGCTCGCCGATCCACGAGACCAGCATAAAGCGGCCATAGGTAGCCGCCGCCATGACCAGCACGATGATGACCAGACCCGCCAGGACGCGGTCGAGCACAGCCGTGTTGCCATCGCCAAAGCCGTTGTCGATGAGATAGCGCAAGCCGACACCGAGCGAGAGCACACTGCCGGCGGCGATAGTCAGGGCTAGAGTGGCGCCGGCGATCTGCCGCAGATAGGGGCGAAGATAGCCGCCGAGGTGGTGCAGGTGGCCGAGTCGGCTGCGCGGGCGGGCGCTGGATCGGGCTTCGCCGATATTCATGCGGCCTCAGGCAAACCTGAGCGAGCAGCCGGCCGCTGCCGACAATTCGTTTTCCAGCAGCGCATACAGATCACGACCGCGGCGGCGGTCAGTCCAGGCTTTAGCGACCTTGTCGTAAACATAATGACCTGCGCCACTCTTCGGTGAGGACAGCCAAAGCTCGCGATTGATGGTATGACGGTTGAGCACATACTGGCTATCGTCTTCGAGTGTGATGGTCAGCACCTCGTCGATCAACTCCGCCTCGAGCACATCGCCCGCCACCTCGTCGATGCGGTCCATCAAAGCCTCCAAGGTCGCACCCGCCAGGGCATGAAACTCGCTTTCGTCCATAATCTCGCCTTTCCTCACCCCTAGCGGCGGATATAGAGCACCGGCGGCTCTTGTGGAAGCGCTTGGCTTCCGCTATACAGCCCGCCGCGTCAGCAGTGGAGCCGCAAAATGAAAGCCGATATTCATCCCGACTATCATGAGATCACCGTGGTGATGACAGACGGGACCGAATTCAAGACCCGCAGCACCTGGGGCAAGGAAGGCGACGTGCTCAAGCTCGACGTCGACCCCAAGAGCCACCCGGCCTGGACCGGCGGCGCCCAGCGCATTGTTGACACCGAAGGTCAGGTCGCGCGTTTTAACAAGCGTTTTGGCGCCTTCGGGCTCAGCGAAAAGAGCTGAACCGCGCGCCACCCTAACCGCGCCGACGCGCACGCTGCGCTTCGGGTGCTCACGAAGCACCAGCACGCCGTCACGGCACAGATCCAGGCTCTCAATGCCGTAGCCACAGGCCTAACCTACACAGTGCGGGCTGTTTTTTTTATTGGTCTTTTGCTAAACGCTTTTGCCCAAGAAATATGAGGGAAATGGTGCCGCCTGTAGGATTCGAACCTACGACCCCCGCATTCTTACCACTACAGTTTTCACGGCCATCCGCCACCGTTGCAGATGTTTGTGGTCTGGACTTTCTCTTCACCATAGCCACAGAGTGACCGTAGGTGGGTCGTGTAAAGTCTCTACACTCGTCCAATGATGGACTAGCACGGGATTGCCATCAGCTTGACCCGTTAAGGTTTCCCCGTTTTAGCGACCTTTTCACCGCATCGTTTCCGATGCGGGACGCACAGCAGAATTGTGACTGCACGAATGCGATGCTCTACCAACTGAGCTAAGGCGGCACTGGTCTCCTCATAATTTCGAATCCGTGTCAACGCAAGGTGGATTTTCGGATAGTGTCAAAACGCAGTGGAATTTTCATCAAAACCGTTTGCCAAAAATTTAAACTCACCGAATTGACAAAACATGTGCTTTAACAAAAGGATACTTGGCTACCACATTTTGTAAAATGGATACGATGCTCTGCCAACTGATCTAAGGCGGCGGGGCGGGGAACATACGCCTCGGCCAGGGTGGGTTTAAGGGTTGCACCCGGCGTTCCTGAGCAGAGCGGCGAGGGTGATAGAGCCGAGGGTGGCCGCGCTGGCAGCATCGATTTCCTCGCCGACCTCGGCAAGCGCGGTGGCGAAAGGGCTTGTGGTGGCCGGGTCGGCAGCGAGTGCCGGCACCTCGTCGACATCCTCGAATAGCGCAATAACGTCGAGCAGGGTGGTGCGCCGCGGATTACCCGCAAAGCGGTAGCCGCCGCCGGGGCCAAGCACGGAGGTCGCGAGGCCGGCGCGCACCAGGGTGCGCATGACTTTAGCGAGATGGTGCGAGGAAATGCCGTAGGCCTCGGCGATCTCGCCGGCCGAAACCTGGCGTGCCGGATTGGCCGCCATCTCCAGCGCGGCGTAGAGCCCCGCCAGGCTGGCCTTACCAAGTCTCACGCGTCGAGCCGCTTTTCGAGCTCGACGTAAGGCCCGGCCGTCAGCCCCTCGCCGCGGAAGAAGGAGAGGTTCACCATGTCCCGGCGCGAGACCATAGTGCGCACGACCGCCACTCCGGCCCCCGCGAAGCGATCGCACAAAGCTGCCAGCAGGGTGCGGCCGACACCGCACTCGCGCCGACCGTCGGCCACTTGGATGGCAAAGACCCAGCCAGCCGTGGGCGAGCCAAACTCCCATGCGCGCACCTCGCCGACCACGAAACCGATCACGGCACCCGCCGACTCCGCCACTAGGAAACTGCGGTCGTTGGCAGCTGCACCGTCGAACATCGCCTGCCAGTATTCGGCCTTGGCAAGCCCGGTATTGGCGCTGTCGATAGTGCTGATAGCCGCCAGGTCTGCAGCCGCTGCCTCGCGCACGGAAATTTTTCTCATATCGTTCTGCATTCCCGCTTTGTGATCCAGCAAAGCAAACTATGCCCCGTGACGCCCGGAACGCAAGCCGCCCGCTCAGCCGGAACCTGCGCTTCGTCTCCGCCATGCAGTCTCCGCACCAGCAGCGGTAAGATCGAGCATTGCTTTTTGCCCCTCGAAGATGCAGCAATCTATGGCATCCTCGGTATCGCCTTCGAGCCCGAAGGCGATACTGGCAAATCTTACGTTCCCGTCGTCTGAGCGCCGTGGCGAATTGGTCCGAGCGGTAACGCCGTGCCCGCTTACGCCCCGGACTAGTCGTGCCTGACTTTAGCGACACCCCAGGTAAAGGCAACGAGCCCGATGGCGGCGACAATTGTCGTGCCCAGCGCCAGGGCTGATTGGTCGTGGTGGGGGATGCGGCTGGCGATGAGGATGACAAGGGCGGAGGCCAGCATTTGGCAGAATCCTAGAAACGCCGAGGCTGCGCCGGCGTGCTCGGGCCAGGGCACGATGGCGCCGGCAACACCGTTTGGCATGACCAGGCCGAAGCCGATCATGTAGACGGTCATCGGCAGGATTACTGCTATGGGACGATCCGCGCCGGCCGCCCACGCAAGCAACATGGCGAGCGCCGCAACGAGACAGGTCACGATCCCCACGCATGACAGGGCGTGCGAGCTGTAGCGCCCGGCAAGACGCGCGCTCAACAGATTGCCCAGCATGTAGCCCGCCGCCACTACAGCCAAGGCCACGCCGTAGGCGCTCGGGCTCAGTCCCATGGCGTCGATCAGCACGAAGGAGGATTCGGCAAGGAACAGCGCTAAGCCAGCGAAGGCGCCGCCAACACCGGCCACGAAGCTGACATAGGTGCGGCTCGCCAAGAGGCGCCCATAGCCGAGAGCGAGATGGCCAGGGGTCAGGGGCTGGATACTTGGCTGTCGGTTGGTTTCGGCAAGTGTCGCCCAGGTCACGGCTAGCAGAAGGGCCCCAAGTCCCGACAAAACCACGAAACCAGCGCGCCAGCCGAAGGCTTCTTCCAGAACTCCGCCGGCAACCGGCGCCAGCACCGGCACCAAGGCCATGGCGGCGCCGATCAAGCTGAGCGCACGCACCGCCGCGGCACCATCGAAGAGATCGCGCACGATGGCCCGGGCCAGCACCGGCGCCCCACACGCGCCCAGGGCCTGGGCCACACGCAGTGCGATCAAAGCGCCGATGGAGCCGGCCAGGGTACAGGCGGCGCTGGTAACAACGAAAATAGTCAACCCGCCGAGCAGCACTGGGCGGCGGCCGTAGCGGTCGGAGAGCGGGCCGTAGACAAGTTGCGCTAGGCCATAGGTCGCCAAGAACAGGATCAGCGTCAGCTGCACCTTGTCCGGCGTTGTCACGAAGGCCCGCGCCATGCCCGGCAGAGAGGGCAGATAGAGATCTGTGGTTAGTGGCCCGACGCTGACCAGCGCAGTCAGCAGGACGAGTGTGCCGCGACGGGTCAAAAGTGCGCGACAACCTTGCCGAGTTCTTCGATCTCAACCTCGACCACCGCGCCCAGCTCGATCCACTGGGTCTGCACCAAGCTACCGAGCAGGACGAACTCGCCGGCTCTGAGCGGCAGGCCGGCCTCGGCGCGGCGGTTGGCGAGCCAAGTGAGCGCGGCGAAAGGATGGCCGAGGATATCGCTGCCGACGCCCTTACCAACCTCCGTGCCGTCGACCGTCATGCGACCAGACAACGCCGCCAAGTCAAGGCCACGCCAGTCGGAGACAGGACGGCCGAGCACGCAGCCAGCGGCGAAAAAATCGTCAGCGATCAGGGTCGGCGTATTAATGCTGCGGTAATCGATGAAGCGGTCGTTGACCACCTCGATCGCCGCCATCACCGTGCGCACAGCATCACCGACGCTGTCGCGGTCGTAGACCTGCCCACCTGGTAGGTCGGCGGCGATGCTGACCGCGATTTCGCATTCGACGCCGAGATGCTGGTAGTCGCCATGCGCGAAGCTGCCGTCGCCTTGATGCGCCAGGCCATCAAAAACGGCACCGGAGCAGGGAGTATTGATACCGAGATAGCCCTGCATAACTTCGGTTGTGCAGCCGATCTTGTGGCCAGCAACATGACCCTGCCCGGCATTGCTCAAAATCGCGTGCAGGCGCTCCTGCACCGCATAGGCTTCGGCCTCGTCGACAGGCCGGGAGGTCTGCGGCAGCGCGCCGAGGCGCGCGCCTTCCAGCCTCCCACGGGCCAGGCGCTGCGCGGCCGCATCGATTGCCGAAGCGCTCATCATGCCAGAAGCTCTCCTTTCCAAACCGTAGTGGCGTGCCCGGCGATGGCTACCCTATCGCCGCGGGCGCCGACGCGCAGAAGGCCGCCGCGAGCCGACAACTGCGCCGCCAGCATATCATCGCGACCAAGGCGCGCGGCCCAGAACGGCGTCAACGCGCAATGGGCCGATCCGGTCACCGGATCCTCATCGATACCGGCACGCGGGGCGAAGAAACGCGAGACAAAATCGACCTCCCCGTTTGCAGTATGAGCAGTGACGATGATGCCGCGGCAGTCGACCTGGGCGAGACGGGCGAAATCGGGCGCCAACCCGCGCAGCACGCCTTCGCCGTCAAGCTCGATGAGCCAGTCCATGCGGTTGCGCCCGCTCCAGCGCGGCAGGCTGTCGAGGCCGTCGGCAAGCGCCTCGGGTGCAGGCGCCTCCTCGGCCGGCTCGGCGGGAAAGTCGAGTGCGATCCAGTCACCATCACGCATCGCCGTGAGGCGCCCGCTGGCGGTATCGAAACGCGCCTCGGCATCGGACGCAAGTGCCCCCGTTTGCCACAGCACATGAGCACTAGCCAGCGTTGCATGGCCGCACAAATCGACTTCATGCAAGGGTGTGAACCAGCGCAGCCCGAAGACATCTTCGCCGGGCACGACAAAGGCCGTCTCCGAGAGGTTCATCTCGGCCGCCACACTTTGCATCCAGGCAGGTTCTGCAGGTGCGTCGAGCACGCAGACCGCCGCTGGATTGCCGGCGAATGCTGCCTCCGCGAACGCATCCACCACCTGAATAGGCCTTGTCATCGCTGCGACGTGCCTCCCGGATTCCAGCGCGCCCGCGCTTGTAGCACAGCTTCCGCTACTTGTAGCAGAGACATCAGTCGAGGCGAAACCGCACTTTCGTGATGGTCCGACAGGCAAAGAGAGCGATGCAGGGAGGTGCCGAGATCGTCAGCGCACAAGGCCCACGCCCAATGCTTCGCTACCCCCCCGCAGGACCCGCCCGAGCCTGGCATGCGCAGGAGGACGCCCCCGGCTAACCTTCTGCCAGCCGCGACCACAGGAACGCGCGAGATTCCAGCATGCCTCCCTCGATCCGCGAGATACCGTGTTCGCGCTGATGACGCCACCGGCCTCTTAGGGTTTGACCCGCCCGCGGCAAGCGCCTAGCGTTTGCCAATGGCATTGCTGGGCAACGGATTGCTAGCCGTCTGGAACGACATTCCACCTGACGTCGAGACACGGTTCAACAGCTGGTATCGCGACGAGCATATGGCGGAGCGGGTTGCCCTGCCCGGCTTTCGGCGTGGCCGGCGCTATCATGCGCTCAACGGGGCGCCAGCCTATGGCGCGCTTTACGAATGCGATACACCCGAGGCCATGGCGTCGGAGGCCTATAGCGCGCAGCTCGACGACCCTACACCGCTGACATCCGAGATGTTGGCGCAGTTCAGCAATATGCACCGCACGGTCTGCCGCGTCGAAGCGAGCCGCGGGCGCGGCATGGGCGGAGTACTAGCGGTTTTGCGGCCGGGCGACGAAGCCGCGGCCACCCGCTTCGCCGGCGGCATATCTAGCCTGCTCGAATGCTCCGGCATCGTGGCAGCACATCTTTGTGTCGGCGTTCCCGCGCTGACCCATAACGATAGTGTCGAGACGCGCGTACGCGTCGGCGCCGACAAACTCGATGTCTGGCTGGCACTTATCGAAGGCAACGATGCTACAAGCCTGCGCGCGGCGCTCGGCAGCGCGCCGGCAGCGCTATACGAGTTGATCCACGTGATCCACATCGACGATCTGTGAACGTCACGTCCTTGCGGGTCTGGCGCCTGGCGCTGCCCAATATCCTCGCTAATCTGACCATCCCCCTGCTCGGGGCCGTCGATACCGCCGTGATCGGACATCTAGGGGCAGCCGAGATCGGTGCAGTGGCGATCGGCAGCACGGTGTTCTCGTTCCTCTATTGGGGCTTCGGCTTCCTGCGCATGAGCACCACCGGCGTCGTCGCGCAGGCTCATGGTGCAGGCGACGGCGAGGCCGTGGTCGCCACCTTCCTGCGCGGCAGTATCCTTGCGGTCACTTTCGGGCTAGCGCTAGTCGCCCTGCAATGGCCACTGATCCAGGGCGCGCTTGCCATCATCGCGCCAAGCGAGGCGGTGAGCGCGGAAGCCACGAGCTATCTTGGCATGCGTATCTGGGGAGCGCCGGCGGCACTGCTCAACATGGTCGTCCTCGGCTGGCTGATCGCGCGTCAGCGCATGGGCACGGCACTCTGGCTGCAGCTGTTGATCAACGGTAGCAACATCGTGCTCGATATGGCCCTTGCCCGCGGCCTGGAGATGAACGTGGCCGGCGTGGCGCTAGCAACTGTGATCGGGCAATGGCTCGGGGCCGGGGCTGGCATCGCCGTGATCCTGCGTCAGAGCCCCCGCCTGGCGCCCGCTTGGCCCTGGGCAAGCGTACTCGACAGAGTGCAGCTGGCAGAAATGCTGCGCCTCAATGTGGACATCCTCGTGCGCACCCTGCTAGTCATCACCAGCTTCTCGATGATGACCGTGCTCGGCGCGCGCTTTGGCGACGAAGTGCTAGCCGCCAACGGCATATTGCTGCTGTTACAGGGCTTCCTCTCCTATGGCCTCGACGGCTTTGCCCACGCGGCGGAAGCACTGGTGGGTGAGGCCGTAGGCGCTCGCGATAAGCGGGCCCTGAGCGCCGCGGTCAAGGGCACCACGATTGCGGCGGCAAGCGTTGCAGCGGGCTACATGATCGTCTTTTGGCTGGCCGGTAATACCTTGGTTGGGCTGGTGACCAGCGTGCCGGAGGTACGCGCAACCATCGCGCTTTATCTGCCTTGGACCGTCGCCTCCCCGCTGATCTCGGTCTGGTCCTATCAACTCGATGGCATCTTCATCGGCGCCACGCGAGGCCGTGCCATGCGCAATGCCATGATCGCTTCCGTCGCGTTCTACGTGGTAGCGCTACTACTGCTCGTACCAGCCTATGGCAATGGCGGATTGTGGACCGCTTTCCTGGTGCTGATGGCGGCGCGCGGCGTTACTTTGACAATCGCTTATCCACGGCTCGCGCGCACGATTTAAGCGTGTTAATAAGGGGTCCTATTTGCTACTTCACTCTGGAAAACTAGTATGAAAGTCGCGATTCCGAAGGAAATCCGCGAGAACGAAACTCGTGTGGCCGCCTCGCCAGCCATGGTGAAAAAGCTCGTCGAACTAGACCTTGAGGTGGTCGTACAAAGCGGTGCCGGTCTGGCCGCGTCCACCCCCGACGAGGCCTTCGTTGAGGCTGGGGCCGACATCGCTACCGATGCTGCCGCCACCTACGATGGCGCCGATCTCGTGCTTAAGGTGGCGCGGCCGATGACGGCTAACGAGGGCACGGACGAGATGGCGTTGCTGCCGAGCGGCGCGACGTTGGTAGGCCTGCTCGCGCCCTTGCAGCATCGCGACCAGGTGGCGGCCTATGCTGCGGGGGGCATCACCGCCTTCGCCATGGAGCTGATCCCGCGCATCAGCCGGGCCCAGAGCATGGATGCGCTGTCGTCCCAAAGCAATCTCGCGGGCTACAAGGCGGTGCTCGACGCGGCCAACGAGTTCGGCCGCATCTTCCCCATGATGATGACCGCCGCCGGCACAGTTGTCCCCGCCAAGGTGCTGGTGCTCGGCGCCGGCGTCGCCGGTTTGCAGGCAATCGCGACGGCCAAGCGCCTCGGCGCCGTGGTTTCCGCCTTCGACGTGCGGCCCGCGGTTAAGGAGCAAGTCGAGAGCCTCGGCGGCAAGTTTATCGAGGTCGCTGACGAGGATGCCGAAAGCGCCGAAAGCGCGGGCGGCTACGCCACGGAGATGAGCGAGGACTATCAGCGGCGCCAGAGCGAGCTGATACACGAGACCCTTAAGAGCCAGGATATTGCCATCTGCACCGCCCTGATCCCAGGGCGCACGGCACCGACCCTAATCACAGAGCTAATGGTTAGCGGCATGAAGCCAGGTTCGGTGATCGTCGATTTGGCGACCGAGACCGGCGGCAATTGTGAGCTCAGCGAACATGGCAAGGTGGTGGTCAAGAAGGACGTGAGCATTGTCGGCCACGCTAATGTGCCGGGCCGCGTGCCAGTCGATGCCAGCGCGCTTTATGCCCGCAACCTGCTCAATTTTCTCAGCCCCATGATCAATACCGAGTCCAAGAGCTTGGCAATCGATTGGGAGGACGAGGTAAACACCGGTGCCTGCCTCACCCGCGACGGCAAGGTGCTCCACCCGTTGTTGACAGGGGGAGTGAACTGAAAATGATCGATCCGTTCATCGTTGATTTCACTATTTTCGTACTTGCCGTATTCGTCGGCTATTACGTGGTCTGGAGCGTCACCCCGGCACTCCACACACCGCTTATGTCGGTAACCAACGCCATTTCTGGCATTATCGTGGTCGGCGCGCTGATCGCCGTCGGCACCCAGGTCGATACCATTGCGAAAGGCGTCGAGGAAGGTATGACATTCTCGCAGGTGATCGGCATCGTCGCGGTTGCCATCGCGTCTGTAAACATATTCGGTGGCTTCATCGTCACCCAGCGCATGCTAGCGATGTTCAAGAAGCGGCGCTGAGGGGCGGCCATGTCAGTAAATCTCTCTGCGCTCGCCTATCTTGCCGCCGCAGTCTGCTTCATTTTTGCCTTGAAAGGACTGTCCTCACCAACTTCGTCACGGCGCGGAAACCTGTTCGGCATGGCCGGCATGGCCATCGCTATCGCAACCACGTTAGCCCAGCCTGGCATGAGTTCGTTTGGCTGGATTGTCACCGCCATGGCGGTCGGCGGCGCGGTCGGCGCAATCATCGCGTTAAAAATCGAGATGACGGCGATGCCACAGCTCGTTGCGGCCTTCCACAGCCTGGTCGGCCTAGCGGCAATATTCGTCGCGGCAGCCGCATTATATGCGCCCGAAGCATACAGTATTGCCGGCGCCGACGGCGTTATCAAGACCGCCAGCCGCATCGAGATGTCGCTCGGCGTGATTATCGGCGCCATCACCTTCACCGGCTCAATCATCGCCTTTGCCAAGCTGCAGGCACTGATGTCGGGTGCGCCGGTTACCTTTCCCATGCAGCACCTGGTAAACCTGTTCGTGGGCGTGGCAATCGTTGGACTGATGATAGGCTTCTGCCTCAATCAGAGCCCGGAGCTGTTTTGGGCCATGACGGCGCTAGCTCTGGCCATCGGTATCATGATCATCATCCCTATCGGTGGCGCAGACATGCCGGTAGTGATCTCTATGCTCAACTCCTATTCGGGCTGGGCCGCGGCTGGCATCGGCTTCACGCTGCAGAACACTGCACTGATTATCGTCGGGGCGCTGGTCGGTTCGTCCGGCGCAATTTTATCCTACATCATGTGCAAAGGTATGAATCGCTCCTTCATCAGCGTCATTCTCGGCGGTTTCGGGGCCGAGGACGGGGCGCAGGCTACAGGCCGCAGCGACAAGACCGTGAAGTCGGGCAGCGCTGACGATGCTGCCTTCATCATGACCAACGCGGAGACAGTCATCGTCGTGCCCGGCTACGGCATGGCGGTGGCGCAGGCCCAGCATGCCCTGCGCGAGATGGCGGATGAGCTGAAGAAGGCAGGCGTCACGGTAACCTATGCCATCCACCCCGTCGCCGGCCGCATGCCGGGACACATGAACGTGCTCTTGGCCGAAGCAAATGTACCCTACGAGGAAGTTTTCGAGCTCGAGGAGATCAACTCCGACTTCCCAACAGCCGACGTCGCCTTCGTTATCGGCGCCAACGACGTCACCAACCCGGCCGCGCATAACGATCCGCAAAGCCCAATCGCCGGCATGCCCATCCTCGATGTTGAGAAGGCGAAGACGGTACTATTCGTCAAGCGCTCGCTGTCGCCGGGCTATGCCGGCATCGACAACGAGGTGTTCTACCAGGACGACACCATGATGCTGTTCGGCGACGCCAAGAAAATGGTTGAGGAGATCGTTAAGGCTTTATAATAGCACCTATCGTGATAGGTCACCGGGGCGCCCCGGCGCTCGCGCCCGAGAACACCCTGAGCGGCATTCGTGAGGCACAACGAGCGGGGCTTGACTGGGTCGAGCTCGATGTCATGCTGACCAGAGACAGGGTGCCGGTGATCTTCCACGACCACCGCCTGGAGCGGCTAACAGGAACAAATGGCTTCGTTTCACAAACGCTGTCGGACGATGTCGTCGGCCTGTCTGTATCGGGTTGTAAGTCGCCAGAGAACACGGTGCCTACGCTTGCCGATGCCTTAGCGTTGGTTGTCGAGCTATCTCTCAATCTGAGCCTTGAAATCAAGGTCAACAGGCTCGCCCACGGGCGGACGCCAGAGCGCTGGCAGGTAGCGACAGCCGAGACCGTCTGCGCCGTGCTGGGGACCTGGCGACCGACGAGCAAGCAGCGCATCATTCTTGGCAGCTTCCATGCCGCTTGCCTGCATGTAGCGCGCGAACGCCTGCCGCAATGCGACCGCGACTTCAAGGTCGGCCGCCACCGCCGCGGCTGGCGTCAGATAGTAGCCGAAACTACACCGCAGATCCTCTCCTTCGACCATCTCTATGATGGCCCACGGCGCATCGCTGACTATGCCGGGCGCGTGTCCACGGTCTGGGCCTACACGATCAACGACCCCATCGCCGCCCGCAAGCTGGCCGGGCGCGGCGTCAGCGGCATCTACACCGATAGGCCGGGACCGATATTGGCGGGCTTCGACCGGCCCTAAGCCTCCAGATCTATGATGTGAGATCTGTAATAGGGCCGCTTCTATAGGCCATAACACAGCGTGACCAGCCACGATTCTGGCCATGTTTACACACTACACTCCAGAATGTGGTAGCGCCGTTCCTCAACGGGCGCTGTGCGCAAATAGTGGTCATAAGGGTGGCCAGAGTAGGTGGTCTTGAGCTTTATCTGCCGCTGCTCGACGTCCTGCAAGTCGCAGGTGCCCTTGGCACTCGCAATCGATGCTGTGGCACCAGACCTCAACGAGACCGACCACTTGGCATTGCACCAGCGTGCAATCGACGAGGGTGTTCACGTTGTGGCTCGGTATGTCTGTATTCTGCACCAGTACGAAATCTGGAGTGGTCCCTCCCGAGGTGTGGACGGGATTAGGCGCCAATGCGGCGGCGGTATAGCACACAGACAAAGAAGAGAAGCCCTGCAGGCATCGCAGCCTGCATATCCTCCCCTGTCCTTAATGGTCTATCCACTCGCTATCACCTCGTGCTCCTCGCCGACCCAGATAGCCGAGTTGGCAAGATCGATAAAGCGACATTCATCCTCGTAGAGGGCCTTACCTGCGGCACGAGCCTCCGGGCTTTCATGCAGCGTAGCGACGGCCTCGCGACTTTCATACCAGAGCTCGGCGATGCCGTCATAGGCTTGCTCGCAGCCGCGCGAGGCGGTCAGCCCCTCGGTCAGTGCACCATGGTCGGTGTGGAGTTGGACGTAGCGCAGAATGCCGAGCGCCTTCTGGTTCTGGCGCACCAGCGGCGCATGATCCTCGCGCCAGGTGCGCTGGAATTCCTCGACGCTAAGATGGGGCAGACGCCGCAGACAAAAAGCAAGCTTGATCATGCGGCGATATCCCTTTTTAGCTTCTCCAGATACGGCGCGACGTCGGGCGCAAAGGCCTTGTGTGTGGCGAGACGACGGTAATGTGCCATGGCGCTCGGATAAGTATTATCCTCACCTACGATGGGGGCAAGGTCTTGTGCTGCAAGCTTACGGTGCAATGCTTTCTCTCGCGAGAACAGTGTTAGCTCACAAACAAAATAGATATCTGCCAGCGTGATACCGTCGCCGACCAGATAATCATGCCGTGCAGCGCCCGCTCGATGCCGCTCATCCAGGTGTCCCAGACAGCGGCGGCGCGGACATGGATCTCCAACGTCACACTATCGGCGTTCATGGCTAGCAAATAGATCTGGCTGTCACGCGCAAAGACCAAGCTGGCATCGAGAAAGCTGTCGATACGCGAGGCCTGGTAGGCGTCGTCCCCATAGAGCGGATAGCGCGCGGTGCCAAGGCGCGCGACCGTACGCATGATGCTGTTGGATTCGAAAATACCGGTCTCGCCGTCGGGGCTGAAAGCGGCGGGCACGGTACCGAAGGGATGGGCTTTGAGAAAAGTGTCGGTCTTGTAGAGCACGCCGTCGAAGCCGGTGCGGCTTTGCCGTGCTAAAGGGCCGTCTGGGTCGCCCTCGCCGTCTCGAAGCGGACGGGCGTCGAAATCCCACAGCCAATCGCGTAAGGCCCGCGGCTTGTCGCCACGCACCTCGATCTCCAAACCACTGAGCCGCGCCGCGATCGCCGCCTTCCAGAGCCGCGGATTGGGCAGGTAGATGAAGACGCGCAAAGCACTCATTTTGGGGCTCTCTCGCGCGGTGGGCTGTGCTGGAGAACGCCCGTCTCGTGCAGGCGGGCGATCTCGTCTTCCGCATAGCCGAGCTCGCTCAGGAGCTCGTCATTGCTGGCGCCGAGAAAAGGTGCCATGGCCCGCACCTGCGCCGGCGTGGTCTCGAAGCGTGCGGCGGGACGCGGTTGGCGCACCTGGCCGAGCACGGCGTCCTCATGGATCTCGATAATCGCGTTGCGCTGTACCTGCTCGTTGTCTAGCAGCGCTTCACGGCTGAGGATCGGCGCACACGGCACTTGCTCAGCAACGAAGCGGGCGAGGATCTCTTTCATCTGCCACTTAGCAATTTCCTCGCTCATGATACGCCGACGATCGGTGATGTTGGCAAAGCGCGCGGCGGGGCTGATGAAGCGCTCATCCTCAATCAACTCCTCGCGCTTTATGGCGCGGCACATGCCGGCCCATTCGCGGTCCGTCACGGCCCCAGCGGTAACGTAGCCGTCCAGTGTCTTGAAGACCAAGTCGAGACCCATCTGACTGCGCTTCGGATCACCCTCGTTACCGACGAAGTTAAGCGCTGACATGGCCTCTGGCCAGAGATAGGCAACCATAGTGTCGAGCATGGCGAGGCGCACATGCTGGCCGCCGCCGCCACGCTCGCGCGCCAGCAACGCCGCGGTAATCGCCTGAGCCGCGGTCACCGACGTGGTCTTGTCGGGGATGATGGTGCGCACCATACGTGGCTCGCCAGTGCCATGGTCGGCCTGGATCTCGGCCAGTCCCGAAAGCGCCTGAATGACCGGATCGTACACGCGCTGCTGAGCATAGGGTCCGTCCTCACCAAAGCCCGAGATCGAGACGTAGATGATGTCCGGGCGTATCTCGCGCACCACATCTTCGCCGAGGCCCATGCGCTGGATGGCACCCGGCCGAAAGTTCTGCACCAACACGTCGGCGGTGGCGACGAGCTTCTTGAGTACAGCAAGACCATCTTCGGTTTTGACGTCGACAGAGAGCGAGCGCTTGGAGCGGTTGCACGACAGGAACGACGAGGTCATGCCGCGGTTGTCGATGCCGACGCGGCGCATCAGCTCGCCTGCTGGCGGCTCGATCTTGATCACGTCGGCGCCCTGGTCGGCCAGCATCATGGTCGCGATTGGCCCTGAGACCATGGTCGTCAGGTCAAGCACGCGAAAGCCGTGCAGCGGGCCCGTTAATTCTTTTTTATCAGCCATTCTCTCGCATCTTTACTTCGCTTTCTCGCCAACGATACGCCCGTCCTCTATCACAAAATCAGGGAAGTTCTGCGCCAGCGCCTGGCGAAACGCGGGGCGCTCGGCAACGCGCTCGCGATAGGCGAGATAAGGCCCTGGTACCTTTGCGCCATAGAGAATCGCCCAGTCAACGCAGGTCATCAAGACCACGTCGGCGACGGACAAACCCGCGCCAAGCACATAGGGTGCGGCGACAGCGATGCGCGGCGCCATGGCGGAAAGCTGCTTTTCGCAATATTCGAGCGCCGAGGCGACGGCCACGGGCGCCTCGCCATAGATGTGCGAAAGGTATTGGTGGCGGCGCACGAGATAGAGCGAATGGGCGTCAAGCTCCATGGCAGCGAAGGAACACCATTCGTTGAGTTTCGCCCGGCCCGCGGCATCGTCCGGAACAAGGAACCCGGCCGGCACTGGAAAAGCCTCGCTGATATATTGGGCGATGGCGACGCTTTCGCTCAGGACCAGATCACCGTGCCGAAAGGTTGGAATTTTCTGTTTTGGATTCAATGCTTTATAGGCATTTGTCAGAGTTTCGCCCGTCCGCGAGCCGATAGCGTGGTGGGTGAACGGCAGGCCAAATTCCAACAACGTCCAGACCACCCGCATGCTACGCGTGGTGCCCGCCCCCCAGACATCTACCTTTTTCGTCATTCCATCTCCCCAACCGACAGCGCCAGCGGATAAACGAGTGGTACGTGCGGATCGCCAGTGCGCCCGCACGCGCTCCAGGTCTTAAAGCTAAAGCACCCCACATCGGTTTTAGCCGTCGCTACATCGCGGGTCGGCTCGACAATCGTATCGTCGGGCCGCCAGGGCATCATCTGGTCCATGCTCCCCCTCCTTCGTTCGCGGCGCACTATGCCATAAGAGTGCTCACTCGTCGAAGTAGCCCAGCCGCATGCGGTTGAAATAGGGCACCAATGGAAAGCAGGCCCGCTCGCTCGGTCAGCACTGACCGAAGCTCACACCCTCGCACTCGCACCAGATGCCGTGGACGCACCGTCAGCGGCAGGGTCGACGATGATATGAAGGTCGCCGTTTCTATGCTCAATGTCGGTCATTGCCGTTTCACCAGGCTCTCTTTAGCCGAAAGCACCCACGCACGGAGCAACTTGAATCAGTGATCGCGGGCCGCACATACCGAGCTCTACAAAACCACTTCGATCAGATACGGCTTATCGCTGGCCAAGCCCCGCGCTAGGGCGCCGCTCAGAGTCTCGGCATCGTCGACGCGTTCCGCCTCGACACCCATGCCGACGGCGAGCTGGGTCCAGCCTAGATCGGGGCGGTCCAGTGTCAGCATGTCGTTGGCCCGCGGCCCTGGGTGGTTGCCGGCGCCAACCTTGGCGAGTTCGCCCTTGAGGATGTTATAGGCGCGATTGGAGAAGATTAGCGTGGTCACGTCACAGCCCTCGCGAGCCTGGGTCCAGAGCGCCGGCAGGTTGTACATGGCGCAGCCGTCGCTTTCGAGGCAGACGACCTTACGGTCCGGGCAGGCGATCGCCGCGCCCGTCGCCATGGGTAGGCCGAGCCCGATGGCACCGCCACGGTTCTGCAGCCAGTCATGTGGCGGCGCGCCGGCGGTGGCGGGGAGAAAGTGCCGGCCCGTGGTAACGCTTTCGTCGACCACGATCGCCTGCTCGGGCAACAACGCGGCAATGGCTTGGGCGATGCTCTCGGGGCTGATGGCGCCCGTCGGTGTGTCCGGCCGGGCGGGCTCTTGCCGAGCTGCGGCGTCCGGCGTCACCTCGAGCGCTTCAGCCAGCATGTGCAAAGCACCCCGGCAGTCCTGCTCGGCGTCGGCCAGCGCGAACACCTCACAGCCCAGCGGTGTGACCAGGCTCGGCGTGTCAGGATAGGCAAAGAAGGCGGCCGGATGCCGCGCACCAACCATGATGATGCGCCGGTACGGAGCAAGCAGTTTTAGTGCCTGGTCGACAGGATAGGGGATACGGTCGATCGCAACGCGCCCGGCGCCCCGTTGCAGACGCTTGTTCATGCCCTCCGCAAGCAGGCCACAGCCGGTCGCGGCGGCAATATCGCCGGCCAAGTCCAAAGGCTCGGCAAACAGCGTATCGGCGCCAAGCAGCAAAAGCGCACCGGGCTCACGCAGCATCGCCGCAGCTTGCTCGATCGCGTCTTCCGCTACGGCCTCGGGCGCGACGATCTCAGGCAATGTGCCGACCACGCCACCGTCACCCCAGGCGGCGTCGGCCGGCAGGATCAGGGTCGCCACCTGGCCAGGCGCCGCCCGCGCCGCGGCGATCGCAGCCATGCCCTCTTCGCCGATTGTCGCCGCATCCGTCGCCGTACCGACCCAGGCGGAGACAGGCCGCGCGATGCCAGCAATGTCGGAAGTCAGCGGCGTGTTGTACTGGATGTGATAGGTGGCGTGCTCGCCAACAATATTGACCACCGGCGAGCGAGCCTTGCCAGCGTTGTGCAGGTTGGCCAGCGCGTTGCCAAGGCCGGGGCCGAGATGCAACAGCGTCGCCGCAGGCTTGCCAGCCATGCGAGCATAGCCATCAGCCGCACCCGCGACCACGCCTTCAGCCAATCCCAGCACGCAGCGCATCTCGGCGATGCGGTCGAGCGCCGCCACGAAATGCATTTCGGACGTGCCCGGATTGGTAAAGCACACCTCCACACCGCCGGCCAACAGCGTACGCACCAGCGCCTCGGCTCCGTTCATCACTTTCTCCTCGTCTCGCGACCCGCCGGCACCGTATCTTGGCGGAGAACGAAATCAAGCGGCGATGGGAGAGAGCATGAAGATCGCGGTTGTGGGAGCGGGAGCCATGGGCGGTTCCTATGGCGGGCTGCTGGCCAAGGCAGGCCATGAGGTGACGCTGATCGATATCTGGGAGGAGCATGTGGCTGCGATCAACGCCAAGGGCCTGCGCATCGATGGCGCCTTTGGCGAGCATGTCGTCGAGGTGCCGGCGCGCACCGCGCCCGAGGACAACCAGACCGCCGATATGGTCATCGTCTTCACTGATACCAACAACACGGAAGACGGCGCCAAGACCGCCGCCGGGCTACTCGGCAATGACGGCTTCGCGATCACCTTCCAGAACGGCATCGGCAATGTCGAGACCCTGCAGCGCGTGATCGGACCAGAGCGGGTGCTAGCAGGCTCCAGTATGTGCAGCGCGGCGCGCCACGGCCCAGGCCATGTCGATCTCACCCATCAGCGCTACACCTCGGTCGGTGAGATCGACGGCAGCAACAGCGAGCGGGCACTGGCCGTCGTCGCAGCGCTGGAGGGCGCTGGTTTCAATGCCAAGACGGTACCCGACGTGATGGCGACCATCTGGGAGAAGTTCGTGGTTAATTGCGGCTTCAACGCCATCGCCGCCACCACCGGTCTACGCTCCGGCGAGATCAGCCAGGTGCCCGAGACCGCAGCCTTTCAGCACAAAGTGCTGGACGAGGTAATGGCGGTAGTCAATGCCAAAGGGATCACGCTGCCCAACCCGCACATCGCCAAGCAGATTCTGGTGGGTGCTGGCAAGTCCTTCAACAAGCCCTCTATGCTGCAGCACGTCGAGGCGGGGCGCAAGACCGAGATCGACGCCATAAACGGCGCGCTGTTGAGCGAAGGCGAGGCATTGGGCGTGCCTACCCCTGCCAACGAGGCCCTGGTGGCCTTGCTCAAAGGGCGCGAGCTGGCCCAGATGCGCGCCGTCAACGAGCCCGATCTCGACTACAATGCCTGGCAGGCGCGCCTGGAGGCGGAAGCGAGCTAAAGCCATGGACGACGACCGCCCCGACCTCGACCTCGCCGCCATCCACACCACGCTTGAAGTCGAGCTGGCGGAGATCACCATAGCGAGCGAAGCGGCGGCGGGCGAGCGGAAACCAGTCACCCTCGACCAGCAGAGCGTCGGCCGACTTTCACGCATGGACGCGCTGCAGGTCCAGGCCATGGCCAACGCCGTCGAAGGCCGCCGCCAGGGCCGCGAAGCCCGCATTAAGGCCGCCCTCAAGCGGCTGGACGAGGGCGAATACGGCACCTGCATCACGTGCGGCGACGACATTCCTGCCGAGCGGCTCGAGTTGGACGCGACGACTGCGAGATGTGTGGGGTGTAGCGCGTAACGGTACAGGGCATTCGCGGCCCGCACTCATGGGTCGAAGCTACGGCCCTACAGAATCAGACCCGAACGATCTTGCCTGGGTTCATGATGTTATCGGGGTCTAGCGCCTGCTTGATGGCGCGCATCACAGCGACGGCTTCGCCGAGTTCGATGTTGAGGTAATCGATCTTCCCATAACCGATGCCGTGCTCACCGGTGCAAGTGCCATCCATAGCGAGTGCCCGCGTGACGAGGCGATCGTGCAGGGTGTTTGCCTCGTCGATCTGCGCTTGATTATCGGGCTCGATCATGTAGGCGACATGGAAGTTACCATCGCCAACATGCCCCGCGATGGGGGCCGGAAAGGAGGCGGTGGTGTTGTCAGCTTCGGTCTCGGCGATGCAGTCGGCAAGGCGCGAGATGGGCACACAGACATCGGTCGCTACGGGTTTGGTGCCGGGGCAGGCCGAGATCATGGCGTAGAGCGCGTCGTGGCGTGCTTGCCAGAGTTTGTTGCGCTCCTCCGTGCGGGTCTCCCAATGGAAGTCGCCGGCACCAAACTCGCTGGCGATGGCTTGGGCGCCCTCGGCCTGCTCCCGCGCTGAGGCTTCCGTGCCGTGAAATTCGTAGAACACCGTGTAGCCGACCGGAAAATCGGTCTTGGAGAAGGCATTAATAGCCTTCACCGAGAGCTCGTCGATGAGCTCGATGCGCGCCACGGGGATGCCCGATTGTATGGTCAGGATCACCGCATCCACCGCATCCTTGATGGTGGGGAAGCAGCAGACGGCCGCGCTCATCGCTTCCGGGATGCCATAGAGCCGCAGGCTCGCCTCGGTAATCACGCCGAGCGTACCTTCGGAGCCGACGAACAGCCGCGTCAGATCATAGCCCGCCGCCGACTTGCGGCTGCGCCGCGAGGTGCGGATCACGCGACCGTCGGCCAGCACCACGGTCAGCGCCAGTGTGTTCTCGCGCATGGTGCCGTAGCGCACCGCGTTGGTGCCGCTTGCCCGCGTCGCCGCCATGCCGCCCAGCGAGGCATCAGCACCGGGATCGACGGGAAAGAACAGGCCCGTGTCGCGCAGATGTCTGTTGAGGGTCTTGCGCGTCACGCCGGCCTCAACCGTGCAGTCGAGATCTTCGGTGTTGACCTTGAGGATAGCATCCATCTGGCTGACATCGAGCGAGACGCCACCCTGCAGCGCAGCCACGTGCCCTTCGAGCGAGGTGCCGGTACCGTAGGGGATGACCGGTACCTTGTACTTGGCACAGGCCTTAACAATCTCGCTGACCTCATCCGTCGAGCGCGCAAAGGCCACCGCGTCTGGGCTCACGGGCTTATGGAAGCTCTCGTCGCGCCCGTGCAACTCGCGCACGCCCGCCGAAGTGGTCAGGCGCTCACCGAGTTGCACCTTAAGCTCGTCGAGCAGCGGGCATTCGGGATCAAGACGGCTGGCGGTGGCAGGCTGGCTCATGATCTTTTCTCCCAAAGCTCCGCCCAAACGTTAAGCCAAGGTGCGCGAGTACTTGGAACGCGCGGCGGAGATCGACTCAGACTATGCCGATGCGCAGGCCATGCTTGCCTTCGTAACCATGGTCGAAAACACCTAAGGCTTTAACCCGTACCCGTAAGCTTCACCCCGTCTCCGCCAACAGTCCTGCCCCTTTGATTCCCGCGACGGCACAAATCTCGTCGTTGTCGGAAGTGTCGCCGGTGACGCCGACAGCGCCAAGAGTGGCGCCACTTGCGTCTTTGACCAGCACGCCGCCGGGGACCGGTACCAGGGCACCGCCGGCAAGCGCATTGATGGCCTGGACGAAATAGGGCTGCTGTTGTGCACGCTCGAACAGGGCGCGGGAGCCTAAACCCATGCCGAGCGCCCCAAAAGCCTTGCCGTGGGCGATTTGCGGCCTGAGATTGCTGGTGCCATCCTGGCGCTCGAAGGCCTTGAGGTGACCGCCCGCATCGAGCACCGCTACCGCCAGCGAGTTAAAACCCTGTTCCGCGCCCTTAGCCAGCGCGGCAGCGATGATAGTGCGACATTGCTCGAGCGTCAGGCTCATGGTTCTTCCTCTACTTGGTATTTAGAAACGCGCGCGAAGTGCCATCGATTCAATGCCTAGCTTTCTTTCGAGTCGCCGGCGCTGTCAAGGGTGGCCTTTAGCCATCCGCAAAGTGGATCGCAAATCATTGATGGCGCGGGCGATTCAATATCCATTCCACCATCGGATCTATGGTGCAGCCGGACCGGGATATCAGCTTGGGTAGTCGACCGGCGTAGCAAGCCAGCCCGCTTCGCGTTTTGACCAGTAGAGCTCGTCGATACGCATTGTCAGAATGCCCGGATGGCCGTTACCTATCGTCTGGTCATCGATGCGGGTGATCGGGATCAGACCGCCGCCGGAGGTCGTCAGAAAAACCTCGTCGGCCCGGCGCAACGCCGCGGCGGTAACAGGCTCGCAGGCGTAAGCGACACCGATCTCGTCGCAGAGCTCGAACACCGTGCGCCGGGTCATACCGTCGAGCACGCCGCGCTCGGGGGTCACAAGCGCGCCACCGCTCACCGCGAAGACGTTGAAGCCTGGGCCTTCGGTGACGTTGTCGCGACCGTCGCTTAAGACCACCGTGTCGGCGCCAATGTCGTAGGCCTCGAACAGACCCATCTCGAACTCCAGCCAGTGATAGTGCTTGAGCGTGGGGTCAACCGATTCGGGCGGCACCCGCACCCGTTCGCTCACGTGCAGATGCAGGCCCTCGCACTTCTTTTCCGGAGGCGCGATCCAGACATAGGGGATGCAGAAGACGTGGAAGCGGTTCTCGGCCAGACGCAGGTCACGCGAGCCGACGGGCGGGCGGCCGCGGGTCATGATCATCTGCACATAGGCCTCGCGCAAGCCCGTCCTGCGCACGCACTCGACGACGATCTCGCGGCGTTCTTCCGGCGTATAGGGCCCGGTCATACGCAATTTTGCGATATTGCGGGCGAAGCGCGCCAGATGGTCGTCGAGGCGGAAGAAGGCGCCGTTCCACACTGTCACGGTGTCCTGGTTGGCATCCGAGCGCAGGAAACCCCAGTCGAGCATGGAGATGCGGGCGTCAGCGATCGGCACGTAGTCGCCAGCCGTAAAGGCGATGCCGGCGGCATAGTCGGTCTCTTGGCTCATCAATCCGGTTCCATGTAGGTTGGACCTGCTCGCCTAGCCTACACGCCCCGGACGGAGCCGCCATCCCAGATGCACGCCGAGACCCTCAACTTGCGCGACGTCATCGTCTTTCTGGTCGCCGCCGGGGTGGTGGTGCCGTTTATTCAACGCCTCAGAGTTAGCCCCGTACTCGGCTTCTTGTTCGTCGGCGTCGTCATCGGACCCTACGGGCTCGCGCGCTTTGAGGAGACCGTGCCCTGGTTCTCCTACGCTACGATCAGCGACCGCGACGGCGTGAACGCGTTGGCCGAGCTTGGCGTCGTTTTCCTGCTGTTCATGATCGGCCTCGAGCTCTCCTTCGAGCGACTCTGGAGCCTGCGCCATGCTGTCTTCGGCCTCGGCGGCGCCCAGGTCGCGGTCACCGGCGTCGCCATCGGCGGCATCGCTTATTTGTTCGATAATCCCCTGGCGACCGCGGTGGTGCTCGGCGCCTGCTTCGCGCTTTCGTCCACCGCCATCGTCATGCAGCTGCTGGCCGAGAAGCGCCGCCTAGGCACACCGGTCGGGCGCACCAGCTTCGCCATCCTCTTGTTCCAAGACCTCGCGGTGGTGCCGATCCTGTTCATGGTGAGCCTGTTCGCGACGCAGGCCGAGGGCCCGGTCATCGTCGCCTTCGCAACCGCACTCAGCCAAGCGGTGGTCACGGTCGTTGCGATTCTGCTGATCGGGCGCGTGGTGGTCCGCCCGCTTTTCCAATTCGTCGGCAGCACGGCGAGCCGCGAACTTTTCGTCGCCACGGTGCTGCTGGTGATTATCGGCACCGCCATCACCGCCAACGCGGCGGGTCTGTCGATGGCGCTCGGCGCTTTCCTCGCCGGGCTGATGTTCTCCGAGACCGAGTACCGCCACGAGATCACCGTCGACATCCAACCCTTCCGCGGCCTGCTGCTGGGGCTCTTTTTCGTCTCTGTCGGCATGGGCATCGACATGGCAGAGGTGGCGGTGCGGCCCTGGTGGCTGGCCTCCTCGGTGGTCGGGCTGTTCATGGTCAAGGGCGTGATCCTCTACGTGCTGGCGCGCTTCTCTGGCCACTCGCCCTCGGTTTCGCTGGAGACCAGCGTGCTACTCGGCCAGGGTGGCGAGTTCGCCTTCGTGGTGCTCGGCATGGCCGCAGCCGTCGGCCTAATGCCGCGCGACGTGGCCCAGTTCATGCTCATCGTCACGGGCCTGACCATGATAGCAACACCGCTTGCAGCCCGCATCGCGCGGCAACTGGCGCTAGTGCTCGAGCGACTCGAGGCGCAGCGCGGCGAAACCGATCCCGATCCGCACGGCACCCTCAGCGGTCATGTGGTGGTGGTAGGCTACGGCCGCGTCGGCCGGCTGCTCGGCACCATCCTCGACGAGCAGGAGGTGCCCCATATCGCCATCGACAGCGATGCGTCACTAGTTACGCGCTTCCGCGGCCAGGGCGCCAACATCTATTTCGGCGACGCCAACCGCCCGGAGCTGTTGCGCCACCTCGGCATCAAGCAGGCCGCAGCCCTGGTCGTGACCATGGACGATGCTGAGCTTGCCGAGCATGTGGTTGAGGTAGCACGGCGCGCCTGGCCGCAGCTGCCCATTTATTGCCGCGCCCGCGACCCGGACCATGCGGCGCGGCTGTTGCGCCACGGCGCCACACGGGTGATACCGGAGGTCATGGAGACAACGTTGCAACTCGTCGAGGCCGTGCTTGAGAGCGCCGGCATCCCCGAGGATGCTGCGCGCCAGCTCGTCGAAGCGCGCCGCGAGGAACTGCACTCGATGCTTGAGCTCAGCGACGAGGAGGAGAAGTAGATAAATATGAAACCCGCCGGCAATCGCCAGGTAGTGCTCCCGACCCGGCCCGACGGCATCCCCCAGGCGGAGCATTCCGCATTGCGCGAGGTGGTGCGGCCCGAGCCGGCCACCGGCCAGTTCCTGGTGCACGATCTCTATCTCTCCATCAATTCGACCATGCGCGACTAGGTCAGCGCAGTGGCCAACTATTCCGAGCCCGTGGCGCTCGGCGCGCCAATGCGCGTGGCCATGGTCGCGGAGATGGTGCAAAGCCGGCACCCAGATTACATCAAAGGCGAGATCCTCTGCGGTATATTTAGCTGGCAGGGCTGTGCGCTCGGCAACGGCAGCGAGGTCCGGTTTTGCCACGATGCCTCGCTCGACCTGCCCCATGGCCGCGGCAGGGTCCAGGCGGCGATAGACCGGCTGGCGCGGGCTGCCAGAGTGTGAGCCATCCGGCGGCATCGCGGCGAATTCTGGGGGTCTTGCCTACAACGGCGCTTGCAGCGCTGTGGATGAGCGGCACCGTGGCCAGCTTCATGGCCATGGCCATTTCCGTGCGCGAACTCTCTGACACGCTGCATACGTTCGAAATCCTTACACTACGCAGCATTATCGGGCTGATCGTAGTGTATCTCGTCGTAACTCTCAGCCGCGATAGCACGCTGCAAAGCCGTCAGCCGCGCTGGCAACTACGCCGTAACCTGCTGCATTTCTTCGGCCAGGCAGGCTGGACCTACGGTCTCGGCGTGCTACCGCTGGCCATGGTGTTCACATTGGAGTTCACGGTGCCGGCCTGGACCGCGTTGCTGGCGGTGCTGTTTCTCGGCGAACGCTTCAGCCGCAACCGCGGCGTATCGGTGGCCGGCGGCATTATTGGCGTGCTTGTCATCCTGCGCCCCGACACCGCCATACCCGACGCTGCGGCACTGGTCGTGCTCGGCGCGGCGGTAGCCTATGCCGGCGCCCACACCATGACCAAGCAGCTGACCCGCACTGACGGCGCTCTCGCCATCCTGTTCTGGATGTCGGCGATCCAGCTGCCGCTCGGTCTCGGTGCCAATGCCGCGTTCGGCACCTGGGTCATGCCGACAATGGGCGATCTACCCTGGGTATTTATGGTCGGCCTGGCAGCGCTCAGCGCACATTTTTGCATGACCCGAGCGCTGAGGCTGGCCGATGCCACCATCGTCATGCCCCTCGACTTCATCCGTCTACCGTTGATTGTTCTGGTGGGCTGGGCCTTCTACGGCGAAGCGCTGCGCCTGGAGGTGGTTATTGGCGCCAGCGTCATCATCGTTAGTCTGCTCTACGCGCTACGCTGCGAGCGCTGAGTCGATTTACTGCCGCGCTGTCGTAAGATTGAGACACATTGCATTGGTTGCGTGCGATCTTGAAGCCTCGTGCGAAACGCTGACGAAGATCCTTAGCATCAAGGTCACCTACCCTGACCCCGGTGTGCAAGTCGTCGACCCAGCCACCACGGACACAGCCGCAGCGTTCGCGGAAGCCCGCGCCCGCCGTCTGCTCCATGACGACACCTCAGTCACTATCTGTGGCACGGTATTCAATCTAGTCGGCTAAATATCGTGCCCTGAGATGCGTTTCAAAGTCATCTGCATCCAGCGGCCTGCCAGTGGCGCAGGTGACCAGCGCGCGGGCGTCTAGCGAACTGGCGTGAGCATGGACGTTTTTGCCGAGCCAGCCAAGCAGCGGGCGGAAATCGCCCTCACCGAGCGCAGTCTCCAGCTCGGGCACGGCGCGGCGAGCGGCCTGGAAAAGTTGGGCTGCGGTGACAGCACCCAAGGTATAGGTGGGAAAATAGCCGAAGATACCCTCCACCCAGTGTATGTCCTGCAGGCAGCCGTCTCGGTCATCTGGCGGGACGATGCCGAGGTCATCGCGCATTCCTTCGGCCCAGGCGCCGGGCAGGTCGGAAACCTCCAACTCGCCCGCGATAAGCAGGCGCTCGAGGCGCGTACGCAAGAGAATGTGCAAGGGGTAGGTCACCTCGTCAGCATCGACGCGGATCAGGCTCGGCGCAACGCGCGCCTGCAGGCGGTAAAGATTGTCGGCACTCCAGGCCTCACCCTCACCGCCGAAGGCCTCACGCATCAGCGGCGCCGCGAAGGTCATGAAGGCACGCCCACGACAGGCCTGCATCTCGATAATCAGCGACTGGCTTTCATGGACGCTCATGCCGAGCGCCTCGCCAACCGGCTGGTAGCGCCACTCGCGCGGCAGGCCGTAGTCGTAGAGCGCGTGCCCGGTCTCGTGCAGCACAGCCATGATGGCCGATGTAAAATCGTCCTCGTCGTAGCGCGTGGTGATGCGCAGGTCTTCGGGTGTGCCGCTGGAGAAGGGGTGGCGGCTGGTGTCGAGACGACCGTGCTCGGCGGGAAAGCCCACCGCGGCCATTAGCCGCTCCGCCAGGCGCTGCTGGTCGGCAGCCGCGAAGGGTCCATTAGGCAGGCGTGGTGGAGGCTCGGCCGCCTGGCGCTCGGCCACGGTGGCAACGAGCTGCGGTAGATCGCGGGCGAGGCGCGCGAACAGGTCCTCAAAGTCTGCCGCACGCAGGCCTGCATCCCATTGGTCGAGCAAGGCATCGTAAGGCGTGCAGCCGAGCACCTCGCCCTTTACCGTAGCAACCTCACGGGCGAGCCGCACAACCTCCGTCAACAAGGGCGCAAGGCCGGAGAAATCGTTCGCTGGACGGGCCTCGCGCCAGGCTGTCTCACAGGCCAGCGCAGCACGCGTCTCAGCCTCGTGAAGATCGGCCGAAACCGCCAGTGCGTGCTGCCAGCGCCGACGCATGGTGGCGAGATTGGCACTTTGCCAGCTATCGAGCACCTCGTTCTCGGCGCTATCCAGCAGGTCCGCCAAAGTCGGATCTCTCAGCAACTCATGGCGGATCAGCGTCAGTTCCGTCAATTGCTCGGCACGCGCCGCCGCGCCGCGCCGTGGCATCAGCGCCGCGCAGTCCCACTCCAGCAGCCGGCTAGCCTCGCCGAGCAGGGAGAGGCGTCGGAAGCGCGCTTCGAGCGCGCCATAGGCCTCAGGCGTCAAGGCGCACCATCACGGCCAGGTTGGTAAAAAGCAGGACGCCGATAGCTTGGTGGATGATCCCAACGAGTACCTGCGGCCAAAGGCCAACGCCGGAGAAGACGTAAATCACGCCGGCCCCAAACAGAACCTGGAGTACGAGCACAGAGAGCGCCATGCTGCCCGCTCGCCGGAACGGCGTGTGCTCGCCACGGCGCGCGACTGCCCAGAGCACGGTAACGATCACGGCCGTCGCTAGAGCCAGCACGCGATGGCCGAAATTGAGCGCGATGCCCGAATCACTCAGATCCGGGATCACAGCGCCGTCGCACAGCGGCCAGCTGGCGCAGGTGAGGCTGGCGCCAGACTTGGCCACCATGGCGCCGCTGGCAACAGTGACCAGGGCCAGTACCGCCGCTGGCCAGACCAGGGCGTGGCCCGCACCCTTGCGGGGGTCATCCGGGCTCCGCGCCAGCATGTAGGCGTGCACGACCAGCGCCAGCAGCACCAGCGCCACGCTGAGATGTACCGCCACTGACCAGGGGCTGTTGCGATCGAGCACCGTAAAGCCGCCAAGCCCAGCCTGGATCAGCAACAGAACCGCCGCAACGACCATGACCTTAAAGATTGTCGGAACCTCGCAACGCTTGCGCCAGGCCATCACCAGTAGCGCCAAAGTGAGTGGGCCGACCAGCACCGCAGCGTTGAAGCGATGGGTCCATTCCAACATCACCTGGCCAAAGGTATAGTCCACTTCCAGGGCCGTAAGCTCGGCAGGGCTGGGAAACCAGAGCCCATAACAAAGCGGCCAGTCGGGGCAGGAGAGGCCGGAATCGGTGAGCCGGGTCAGGGCGCCGAGAAGAATTTGCACGAATATTGCGGTCGCCGTGAGTGCCGCGACTTTCCGAAGGGCCGTCATCTTCTCGCTCTCTCCGCCTCTCTGCGGAACAGGACATAGACCACTAGTAAGCCCACCGCCAGCGCGAACCAAGTGAGCGCATATTGCAGGTGGTCGTTGCGCAACGAAAGTGCTCTCTGGCGCGCCAAAGGCCAGCCGCCCGGATTAACCGTCGCCGCTTCCAAATAAAACGGTAAGGCCTCGCTGCCGGCCATCTCGGCGGGATCGATGCGGTACCACTGCTCCGCCTCAGGCTGATTGTCCGGCGTGAAGCGATTTGGCGTCGGCGGTAGGCGCAACAGCCCTTCGACAGTGACGGCGCCTTGCGGCCGAGGAATGACATTACGCACAGCATCAGGCAACCAACCGCGGTCGACCAGTAGCAGGCGGCCGTCGTCTAGACGCAAGGGCGTGACCACGACAACACCGACCTTGCGCTCGTGGGTCTGGGCTAGAATCAGGCGCTCGCGTGTATGATCAAAGGTGCCGGACGTGCTGACGCGGGTGAACTCCTCCGCAGTCGCGGGCAGGGGCACCGCGGGCGCGCGGGCGCGGGTCTCTATGGCAGCAATGAGGTCACGCTTCCATTGCAGGCGGTCGAGCTGCCAGAGCCCGAGCCCGAGCAGCACAGCAAGCGCCAAAACGGCGACGATGTCAGTGACGAGGCCGCTTTCCCGCATCGAGAATGTTGTGGCGATAATACAATCCCACCATGCCGGCCTTGAGCACGGGCAGCAGCACCAGCGACAACCCGAGGATGAGCGGAGTCCACAATAGCATGTGCAGCCAGAGCGGCGGCGCGAAACTGAGCTCGGTCCAAAGCACCAGCCCGACGACGATGAAACCGACGATCATGATGATGAACACGGCAGGGCCGTCGCCGCTGTCCTGGAACCTAAGATCAAGGTCGCAGACCGCACAACGGTCCGCGACCTGGAGATAGCGTCGGTAGAGATGGCCCTCGCCGCAGGCGGGGCAACGACGCTTAAGCGCCGCCGCCAGCAGCGAGGGGAGTGCGCTGAGGCTCAGCTACCGCCCCACCAGTAGATGCAGGTGAACAAGAAGAGCCACACCACATCGACGAAATGCCAGTACCAGGCTGCCGCCTCGAAGCCGAAATGCTGCTCCGGCTTGAAGTGGTCCTTATAGGCCCTGCCCAGGCAAACGATCAGAAAGATGGTGCCAATGATGACGTGGGTACCGTGGAAGCCCGTCGCCATGAAGAAGGTCGAGGGATAGATGCCGTCGGTGAAGGAGAACGGCGCGTGGCTGTACTCATAGGCCTGTACGGCGGTGAAAAGCGCGCCAAGGCCGACCGTGAGCCAAAGACCCAGCACGAGATGCTTCTTGTTCTGCTCCTTAAGGGCGTGGTGCGCCCAAGTGACCGTGGCTCCCGAGGTGAGTAAAATCACCGTGTTTAGCAGCGGCAGGTGCCAGGGATCGAAGACCTCGATCGAGGCCGGCGGCCACTGACCCTCGTTGGCCATCACGCGCTCGAACTGGATCGCTTCGTTGGCGTAGATCGAGGCATCGAAGAAGGCCCAGAACCAGGCCGCAAAGAACATCACCTCCGAGGCAATGAACAGCACCATGCCGTAACGCAGGCCGAGCTGGACGACCGGCGTATGGTGCCCCTCGACGAGTGCCTCGCGGATGACGTCGCGCCACCACACCACCATGGTCAGGGCAACGATGAGGGCACCGAGGATGGCGATGGCGCCGCCACCGCCCTGCTCATGCATGTACATGACCATGCCGCCGGTGATCAGCAGCGCTCCAAGCGCCCCGACAATCGGCCACGGGCTAGGGTCTACCAGGTGATAGGGGTGGTTCTGGTGGGCAACGTCGCTCATGTCAATCTCTCCGCGCTCTGCGTGGTCTTCAGTTCAGCGTTGTCGCCGGCAGCGCCGCGACATCCGCCGTTTGGCTCCGGCGTGCCAGCGCCTCTGGGCCGGCATCGAAGAAGGTATAGGACAGGGTGATAGTGCGAATCCCCGCCGTGTTGGGATCATCAGCTATGGCCGGATCGATAAAAAATTGTACCGGCAGCTCGGCGCTGGCACCGGACTCGAGATACTGCTCCTCGAAGCAGAAGCAGTCGATCTTGTTGAAATAGGCGCCCGCCACCTGCGGCGTGACATTGAAGGTGGCACTGCCGACCAGTGGGGCCTTGCTCAGATTGTCAGCCCGGTAGAAGGCCAGCGCGCTCTCGCCGGCGCGCAAGGTGAGGTGGCCCTGCAGAGGCTGGAATGCCCAGGGCAAGTCGCGATTGGTATCGGCATTAAAGGTGACCGTGATCTCGTGCTGGCTGACGCCGCCCGGCACCGCCTCCGCCACCTTGGTGGTGCCACCATAGCCCGTCACCTGGCAGAACAGCTGGTATAGCGGCACGGAGGCGTACGCGAGGCCGACCATGCCGCAAACGGTAGCGCCCAGCGCCAGCGCCAGACGACGGTTTCGGGATGTCGTACTCGCCCCCATGCTCAACCTCCGCCGCCGAACTTAGCGAGCGTGATGAAGAAGAACAGCGCCACCAGCGCACACAGCGTGGCCGCCAGCGCTAAATTGCGGCGGCGCTGCTTCTTGTGCTGCTCGTGCATAGGCACCGCGCTCATGCCCCGATCCAGACAAGCCAGCGGTCAACGCCGAGCGCTACGAATATCAGAAACAGATAGGCGATGGAAAAACCGAAAAGGCGCCGCGCAGCCGCCTCGCCGTCATCGTGCCGGACTGCCAGCGCGCAGCGCAGCAACCCGCCGCCGAGCAGAATCGCGATCGCACCGTAGAGCCAGCCACTCAGGCCCAGCACCCAGGGTGCCAGCGTCACGGGCACCAGAACCAGGCTGTAGGCGAGGATTTGGCGCCGCGTCTCCGCCGCGCCGCGCACGACCGGCAGCATGGGGACGCTGGCCTTGGCGTATTCGTCCGAGCGGTAGAGCGCCAGGGCCCAGAAATGAGGCGGCGTCCAGAGGAAGATAACGGCGAAAAGGATCAGCGGCAGCAGATCGACCCCGCCCGTGACCGCCGACCAACCAATCACCGGCGGCAAGGCCCCGGCGGCGCCGCCGATGACGATGTTCTGCGGCGTGCGCCGCTTGAGCCAAAGGGTGTAGACGAAGACGTAAAAGCCGATGGCAAAGGCGAGCAGGCCAGCCGTCAGCCAGTTGACCGCAAGCCCCATCAGGGCCACCGAGCCAATGGCCAGCGTAACGCCGAAGCCGAGCGCCGCGCCCGCCGGCATCCGCCCCGCGGGAATAGGCCTGCTGCGCGTACGCCGCATGAGCGCGTCGATATCGCGGTCACACCACATGTTGATGGCACCCGAAGCGCCGGCGCCAATACCGACGCAGAGCAGGGCTGTAAAGGCAATCGCTGGATGCAGCGCACCTGGCGCCAGCGCCATACCCATCAGACCTGTGAAGCAGACCAGAGACATAACCCGCGGCTTGAGCAGCACAAGGAAGTCGCGCGGCCCCGCCTCGGCCGGCGCCACGAAGACACCTGCCGAGCTGGCCTGGATTGCTGTCAGGTCTGACACGCTTTGCCTCGCTTGCCTTGGGTTCCCAAAGCTCACTTGACCTCGGGAAGCTCCTCAAAGGTATGGAACGGCGGCGGTGACGAGGTCGTCCACTCCAGCGTGGTGGCGCCCTCACCCCACGGGTTCTCGGCGCACTTCGAACCGGCCGTTAACGTGCGGAAGACAATGAACACGAAGAGGATCGCCGAAAGGAAGGACAGATACGCGCCGAGCGATGAGATCATATTCCAGCCGGAAAAGGCGTCTGGATAGTCCACATAACGCCGCGGCATGCCCGCCAAGCCCAAGAAGTGCATCGGGAAAAAGGTCAGGTTGACGCCGATAAACATGGTCCAGAACTGGATCTTTCCGAGCATCTCTGGGTACTGGCGGCCGCTCATTTTGCCGATCCAGTAATAGAACCCGGCGAACATCGAGAACAAAGCCCCCATGGACATGGTGTAGTGGAAATGCCCGACCACGTAGTAGGTATCGTGCAGCGCCACGTCCGCGCCGGCATTGGCCAGCACCACGCCCGTTACGCCGCCGACCACGAACAGGAAGATCATGCCCAGCGCGAACAGCATCGGCGTCGGGAACTCTAGCGAGCCGCCCCACATGGTGGCGATCCAGCTGAAGATCTTGATACCCGTGGGTACCGCGATGACCATCGTCGCAGCTACGAAATAGGCCCGCGTGTCGACGTCGAGGCCGACGGTGTACATGTGATGTGCCCAAACGATGAAGCCGACGAAACCGATCGCGACCATAGCGTAAGCCATGCCGAGATAGCCGAAGATCGGCTTGCGCGAGAAGGTCGAGACGACCTGGCTGACGATGCCAAAGCCGGGCAGGATAAGGATGTACACCTCGGGATGCCCAAAGAACCAAAACAAATGCTGCCAGAGGACCGGATCGCCACCCTCGGCCGCCTTGTAGAAGGCAGTGCCAAAGTTGCGGTCGGTGAGTAGCATGGTGATGGCACCCGCGAGCACCGGCAGCGACAGCAGCAGCAGGAACGCCGTGACCAGAACCGACCACACGTAGAGAGGCATCTTGTGCATGGTCATGCCAGGAGCGCGCATGTTGAAGATGGTGGTGATGAAGTTGATCGCACCAAGAATTGACGAAGCACCTGCCAAGTGTAGCGAGAAGATGGCCAGATCGACCGAGGGCCCACTGTGCCAGTCGCTGCCCGACAATGGCGGATATACTGTCCAGCCCGTGCCGGCGCCGCTGCCAGGCCCGCCGTCAACCAGCACCGAGCAGACAATCAGGATGCCCGACGCGGCCAGCAGCCAGAAGCTGATGTTGTTCATGCGCGGAAAGGCCATGTCCGGCGCCCCGATCATGATCGGCACAAACCAGTTGCCTAAGCCACCGATCAGCGCCGGCATGACCATAAAGAAGACCATGATTAGCCCGTGGCCCGTAGTCAGCACGTTGAACTGGTGGCCGTCCTCGACGATCTGAATGCCGGGATCGGCGAGTTCCATGCGCAAGATGACGGAGAATAGCGCGCCAACAAGACCGAAGATGACCGCAAAGACTAAGTACAGGGTGCCGATGTCTTTGTGATTGGTGGAGAACAGCCAGCGCTTGAGGCCGGTCGGATTGTGATGGGCGTGATCGCTTGCGCTATCGGTATAAGCCATCTCGATTTCCTCTTCCGGTATTCTCAGCGCGCCGCGGCGACGCGAATCGCCTCGTCGCCGCCGTTGTTGGCGTATTCCTCGCGGGCCGTCTGCAGCCAGGCTTCATAGTCGGCCTCGCTCACCGCCTTGACCTGGATCGGCATGAAAGCATGGTTCATGCCACAGAGTTCCGAGCACTGGCCATAATAGGTGCCCGGCTGATCAACGCGGAACCAGGCCTCGTTGAGGCGGCCGGGGACCGCATCCCGCTTGACGCCGAACGATGGCACCGCCCAAGCGTGGATCACGTCCCCCGAAGTCAACAGCAGGCGCACCACTTTGCCAACGGGCACCACCACCTCGTTGTCGGTGGCAAGCAGGCGGGGTTGACCGGGTCCAAGGTCCGCTTCATCAACCATTGTCGCGGAAAAGCTAAAATCCGTCTCGTCGTCCGAGTTGTAATATTCATATTCCCAGAACCACGAATAACCCGTGGCCTTGATAGTCATTTCGTGCTCTGGCACCACGCCTTCGGCGTAGAGCACCTTGAAGCTCGGCACAGCAATGAATGCCAAAATCAGGACCGGAATCACCGTCCAGATCACTTCAAGCATCGTATTATGCGTGAAGGTCGAGGGCGTCGGATTATTCTTCCGGTTGAACCTGACCATCGCGTAGATCATCAGGCCCGTCACAAATACCGCGATGACGGTGATGACCACCAGCAGTAGATTGTGGAATGCGTTGATCTCCACCATCACCGGAGATGCAGCCGCCTGCAGGCCCATTTGCCATGGCACCGGCTGACCGGTGATCGTCTCGGCCGCCGCTGTACCAGCAAGCCCAAACGACGCGTGTGCTGCCAGCACACGCAAGAACATCTTGCTCGGAATCATATGAATTTCGTCCTTTATCGAACTTAAGACACAGCCAGCGGCCACAACCTAAAGAGGAAACAACCGAACTTTCCCCCATGATTTTTATAATATAATGCCGCGCGTTGACGGAAATCAAGTTGTGGCATACTTCGCAATCACTTTTTGTCTAGGAACGCCTCAAGGCTCGTCTGAACCCCTGCGTAAACGCCGTACCAACCGCCAAATCAGCAGTACTACCAGCGGCACGGACAGGCCCTGGGCCGTGGCCACGCTGAGTGGCATGGCACTTTCGGGCAGGGCTTTGAAGAGTACGCCGAGCAGGCCGACCACGTAATAGCTGATCGCCGCCACCGAGAGCCCCTCCACGGTCTGTTGCAGGCGCAATTGTAGGCGCCCACGCCGGTTCATCGCCGCCAGGACGCCGCGATTCTGCTCCGAGACCTCCAGCTCGATGCGCGTGCGCAACAAGTTTGATGCACGCGCCAAATGCCGCGAGGCTTTCTCCAGGCGTTCCTGCACGGATTCGCAGGTGCGCACTGCTGGTGTCAGGCGGCGGCGCAGAAACGACCCGACGGGCTGTATCCCCAGCTCGGCGCCGTCACCGTCGCCCTCGCGCAGCTCGTCGATGCGACGCTCAACCAGATCGTAATAGGCGCGGGTAGCGCTGAAGCGATAATTGGTGCCGTTGGCCAGACGCTCGATTTCGGCACCCAGAGCCAAGGCCTGATCGAGCATGGCACGCTGGCCCTGAGCGCCACCGGGCTCGTGCAGACGCTCCGTGAGCTCGGCCAAGCGCCGGTCGATAGCGCTGACCTCGGGCGCCGTCGAGCGAGCCAAGGGGAACCCGAGCAAGGCCAGCATGCGATAGGTTTCGATCTCGATCAGCCGCTGCACCAGAAGGCCGCATCGGCCGCCGCTAAGCGCCTGGTCGTGTACCAGGATGCGACTAGCCCCGTCATGCAGGCAGAAGTTAGTCCACACCTGGGCCGCGCCGTCGCCAACCCTGCCGCCCACCGCCTGTCCAAAGAGCGCCTCGATCTGATCGGGCATTGGCGACGGGACCTGGCGCGGCAACACCACCAGTGAGAGATTGGCCAGGGCCTCGCCGGGCAGGCCCGACAGCCATTCACCCGGCACGTAGCCGAGCGGCAGATCGGCAAAAGGCTGGTCGTAGGTCGCTGCGGCAATCGCCCCTTCGCGCACGAATGTCCAGGCGGCAAACTCCGTATGGCGCTCCCAGCGCAGCTTGAAGGCGCCGAGGTCGACCACGAACTGTTGCGCCCGATGGGCCGGCAGCGGCACGTCGAGGCTGTCGCAAAGAAATGCCAGATGAGCGCGCTCGTCAGCCGCCGCCGCCTCGCCCGAAACCATCACCAGATGGCTGACCTTGGCGGGAACCAAAAGTGGCAGGGGCGGACGCGCATGCACCTCACGGGCAAGCCGTATCCGCTCGGGATGCTCAGTCACGCCATCTTGATCTATCGGCACGGGCTCAATCACTGTTGCAGCTCTCGCAATCACTCATTTTGAGCGTTACATATAGAGCATGACCCGCTGCGGCGGCGCCTTCAAATTCGCGATCGGAACGGAAGCATGACCGATATTGCCAAGCTTGATTCCCTCTTCTTCGAGCGCACCGGCATGGATTCGAGACGCGTCGAGACCCTGGTCGGTGACGCGCTTTCAGGCGCAGACGACGGCGAGCTTTACCTGGAATACCGGCAAAGCGAGAGCTTCGCTTATGACGACAGCCGGCTCAAATCGGCGAGTTTCGACACCACGCAAGGCTTCGGCCTGCGGGCAGTCTCGGGCGAAGCCACGGGCTACGGCCACGCCTCCGAGCTGAGCGAGGCCGCCATCACGCGCGCCGGCAAAACCGTCAAGAGCGTGCGCCACGGCATGGGCACCGTCGATGTGCGCCCACGGCCGACCAACCAGGAGCTCTATGAGCCCGACAATCCACTGCAAGGCGTTGATTTCACGGCAAAGGTGAAGCTGCTGCAGGACATCGATTCCTACGCCCGTAACAAGGACAGGCGCGTCCGCCAGGTCATGGCCTCGCTCACCGGCAACTGGCAGGCGGTGGAGATCTTGCGCACCGACGGTGCCCGGGTCGGCGATATCCGCCCGCTGGTGCGCCTCTCGGTCTCGGTCGTGGTCGAGGACGGCAAGCGCAAGGAGAGCGGCAGCTACGGTTCGGGCGGGCGGCACGACTACACCTCCATGCTCGATGGCGCGACCTGGCGGCACCATGTCGACGAAGCCCTGCGCCAGGCCCTCATTCTGATCGAAGCCGAGGCAGCGCCAGCCGGCGAGATGCCCGTGGTGCTGGGATCCGGCTGGCCGGGCATTCTGTTGCACGAGGCCATTGGCCACGGCCTCGAAGGCGACTTCAACCGCAAGGAGACGAGTGTCTTCTCTGGATTGATGGGCGCGCGTGTCGGCGCCCCTGGCGTCACCGTGATCGATGATGGCACCATCGCCGCCCGCCGCGGCTCTCTCAGCATAGACGACGAGGGCACGCCAACCCAGCGCACACCGCTGATAGAGGACGGGATACTGGTCGGCTACATGCACGACCGGCTCAACGCCCGCCTCATGGGGACGAAATCCACCGGTAACGGGCGCCGCCAGAGCTTCGCTCACCAACCCATGCCACGCATGCGCAACACCATCATGCTGGGCGGCGAAGACAATCCGGAAGATATTATCCGCGGCATCGACAAGGGTCTGTTCGCAGTCAATTTCGGCGGCGGCCAAGTCGATATCACCTCCGGCAAATTTGTCTTCTCGGCCTCGGAGGCCTATCGCATTGAAGGCGGCAAGGTGGGCACACCGGTCAAGGGCGCAACATTGATCGGCACTGGCCACGAGGTGCTTAAGAACGTGCGCGCCATCGCCAACGACATGGAGCTCGATCCCGGCATCGGTACCTGTGGCAAGAACGGCCAGGGCGTGCCCGTGGGTGTCGGCCAGCCGACCGTGCTGGTGGAAGGGCTGACGGTCGGCGGCACCGAGGCGGAATAGACCATGGCAGCACGGGATATCTTACGACAGCGGTTTGCGGCGTCGACCGTGGCGCGCTCGTCGTCGCGCGTCAGTCGCGAATAGTTGCAACATCGGCAACCAATTTGGCCGCTAGCCGGTGTCTCACACCACGATCAGACTTGCCGCCCGCTTATCATGCAAGCCGCACGAAGAAGCCTTACGCAGGCGATAATATCTGGATAACGCGGTCGGCGAGCATGTCCTTAGTCTTGATGGCATAGGCCTTCATGTGATCGGAAACGGCGTGCGCGCCCAGAGCCTCGGCGCTCTCCCACTTCTCGATTACCACGAAAGTATCCTTACCAAACTTAGTGTGCCAGCTGCCCATGTCAGGCGCATCGACCGTGGCACCGTATTCGATGCAGCCATCCTCGGCGTGCACGGCTGGCACGTTGGCCTTGAACAATGCCAGCACCGTATCGCGCAGGCCAGGCTTGGTGGTGATCACCGCGACCACATGAATCATGCTCGTTCGCTCCCATTGCTCTATATGCTGTGCGCCTGTTTACACAGGAAGCGAGCCGGGAGGCAATCATGGCGAAGTACGAATTTCTCAGCGTGGAGCGCGACGGGCGCCTGACCATCGTCACCATCAACCGGCCAGAAGTTTACAACGCCCTGCATTCGCCGGCGCATGCCGAGTTTGATGCCGTATTCAACGACTTCGCCGCCGATCCCGAGCAATGGGTGGGAATCGTCACCGGCGCCGGCGACAAGGCATTCTCAGCCAGCAATGACCTCAAATACCAGGCCGCGGGCGGGACGCGCCAGCGCGTCGCCTCAGGCTTCGCCGGCCTCACCAACCGCTTCGATCTCGACAAGCCGCTGATTGCCGCAGTCAACGGCTTCGCCATGGGCGGCGGCTTTGAGATCGCGCTGGCCTGCGACTTGATCATCGCAGCTGACAACGCGATCTTCGCACTGCCCGAACCCCATGTTGGGCTGGCCGCACTGGCCGGTGGCCTACACCGGCTGCCGCGCATCATTCCCCTCAAACACGCGCTGGGGATGATTCTTACCGGCCGCCACGTACCGGCTGAGGAAGGCAAGACACTCGGCTTCGTCAACGAGGTGGTGCCGCAAGCCGAGCTGATGGACGCGGCCAAGCGCTGGGCCAATCTGATCCTCGAATGTTCGCCGATGTCGGTGCGCGCCTCTAAGCAGGCCATCTACCAGGGCTTCGACAAGCCAACACTGGAAGAAGCCATCAATACCGTCTACCCGGCCGTACAAGTGCTCTACGACAGTGCCGATTTCGTCGAAGGCCCGAAGGCGTTCGCTGAGAAGCGTCCGCCCCAGTGGACTGGTAGCTAGCAAATAAAGTTCCACGCAAAGACTTACACTCTCCACGTCTCCGTGTGCCAAAGCAGACGGTGCGGTCTTCTCGAACGGCGGCGGGAGGTGCTGCGAGGATGGACAGACGTGCCTTCTCACATCGGTCTACACTCGCGTTATCAGTGGAATTCTCTGCGCCCTCTGCACGCCCAGGCGGTGCAGCTTCGCCAAGAAGCGGCTCAAAGTGATACTTTTCAAGCTGCTGATCTAACAATCACGGAGCAAAAATCTAAACCCGAAGCCGAGCCACCCAACTACTAGGGTGATCAACCGCGCCGCGACGATAGCTCCATGATTGGGATGTCCTCTCTGGCAATGGCTCGGGTATTGTGGCTCAGAATGGTGAGCGATCAGCTCTGTAGCGGCAAGCACGGTTTTGGCTATGCGGGTGAAGCACTGAGAATACGTTACTCGTTGGGGCAGTCTAGCCGGGCAGTCTGGTCAGTACGAGAATTCCTCGAACACCGGATCAACCTTGCCGGCCCACCGTCCGTGATAGGCTTCCAGCATATGCTCGGCCGGGGTGCCAGAGACGAGCACGCCGTCGAGGAAGGTAAGGAAGCCGCGCTCGTCGTCGCCTCCCTTATCGAGACAACCGCGAGCCCGCAAACCACGCCGCGCGATGTCGAGAACGTCCTTGGCGATCTCGCGCAGGGTGCGGCCGTCGATCTCGGCATCGAGCGCCCGTGTGGCGGCGTCCGCGCGCAGTGCTATAATGTCCAGATAAGACCACTCGCGCACTAATTGTTTTGCCTCGTCGAGCGCACCAACATCGTAGAGTAGGCCAACCCAGAGCGCGGGAAGGGCGCAGAGGCTGCGCCAGGCCCCCCCGTCGGCGCCACGCATTTCGAGAAACTGCTTCAGGCGCACGTCGGTAAAGATAGTCGTGAGATGGCTCTCCCAGTCGGCGAGCGTCGGCCGCTCGTCGGGCATGGCCAGTAGCTTGCCGTCGAGGAAGTCACGGAAGGACTGGCCCGAGGTGTCAATATATCGGCCCTCACGGGTGACAAAATACATCGGCACGTCAAGCGCGTAGTCCACATAGGCCTCGAAGCCCATGCCCGACTGAAAGACAAAGGCGGGTGCGCCGCAGCGGTCGGGATCAGTGTCGTTCCAGATATGGGCGCGGTAGCTGAGATATCCGTTAGGTGCACCATCAACGAATGGCGAGTTAGCGAACAATGCGGTAGCCAGCGGCTGCAACGCGAGAGAGACGCGAAACTTGCTCACCATGTCAGATTCGCTCTCAAAATCGAGGTTGGTTTGCACCGTGCAGGTGCGCAGCATCATGTCGAGTCCCAGCGTGCCTTTGGTCGGCATATAGGCGCGCATGATATCGTAGCGTGCCTTAGGCATCACCGGCATGTCCTCACGCCGCCATTTGGGTTGGATGCCGATGCCGAGAAAGCCGAGCCCCAGCTCGTCGCTGACCTCGCGCACTTGGTCAAGATGGCTGTTCACCTCCTCGCAGGTTTGATGCACGGTGGCCAGCGGCGCACCAGAGAGTTCGAGCTGGCCGCCCGGCTCGAGCGTGATCGACTGGTTCTCGCGGGCCAGCGCAATAGGCCTGCCGGCCTCCAGCACCGGCGCCCAGCCAAAGCGTTGCAGGCCTTCGAGCAAGGCACGAATGCCACGCTCGCCGTCATAGGGCACAGGCGTGAGGTCGTCGGTGCGATAGCCGATTTTTTCGTGCTCGGTGCCGATGCGCCAGTCCGCGCGTGGTTTGCAGCCTTCTTCCAGATAGGCCACCAGTTCGCGTGCGCTGGATATGGGAGCGGCAAGGGTCTCTTGAACGGCCATAGAAACTCCGGCGGCGCGGGCGTAGGCCTGTCTATAAAGGCAAATTCGTACTCTGTCGCGCGCAATCGTCGCGCCAGTCCCCCGCCACGGCCTGCCACAGGGTAAGCAGGCTCACGGCAGCAGTATCAGCGCGCAGAATGCGCGGGCCAAGCGATGTCGCGAGGGCCCCGTCGTGGGCGACAAGCGCGGCACGCTCATCCTCGGCAAAGCCACCTTCGGGGCCGATCAACAAGGTTGCTGGGCCGGGTCCGGCCTCGTCGAAGGTATCGCAAGCATTGGCACCGCCCTGCTCGTCGGCCCAGAAAAGACGCCCGCAGCCAGCGAGAAAAGCATCGAAGCGGACCGGAGCAACGACTTCGGGCAGGCTGAGGCGCCCGCATTGCTCCGCCGCCTCGATGGCATTGGCACGCAGGCGCTCAACATTGACCCGCGCCGGACCTGTATGGCGAGTCAGGACCGGAATCAGGCGCACCGCACCCAACTCACAGGCTTTCTGCACCAGATAGTCGAGGCGCAGACGCTTGACAGGCGCGAAGGCAAGTATCGGGTCGGTCTCGAAGACCTGCGGGCGTATACACGTTTCGACTAGCAGGCGGCAGCTGCCGCGCCCTTCGGTAGCAATACGGGCCTGCCATTCGCCGTCACGGCCGTTGAACAGTGCCACCTGGTCGCCATCGCCAAGACGCATCACCCGGCGCAGGTAATGGGCCTGTGGCGGACTGGCAACACGCTCACAACCAGCGACCAAAGGGTCATCGACGTAGAGGCGAACCTTGACGCGAGCGGACATCGGGTGAGTCTATACCGGCGAGAGTGACGAAAGCGAGCAAGCATGGCCGATACCCAGGCAGAGGCTCCCAGGCTGAGCACCTTGCAGGCCTATGCGCGTCTGGCGCGGTTGCAGGCGCCGGCCGGCTTTATGCTGCTGATGTGGCCGTGCTGGTGGGCGGTGGCCCTGGCCGGGCCACAGGCCTGGCAGACGGTACGGCTGGTCGTGCTGTTTTTCCTCGGCGCCCTGGTGATGCGCGCCGCGGGTTGTGTCTGGAACGATATTATCGATCGCGACTTCGATGCCCGTGTTGCCCGCACGCGCGACCGCCCGATTGCATCCGGGCGCATTTCCGTCCGCCAAGGTCTTGTTTTCATGATAGGATTGGCGTTAATCGGCCTTGCCGTGCTACTCACCATGGGGACCACCGCCATTGTCGTCGGGGTAGCTTCCCTAGCCCTGATCTTGCCCTATCCTTTGATGAAACGCATCACCTGGTGGCCCCAGGCCTGGCTCGGCGTCACCTTCAACTGGGGGGCGCTGGTGGGTTGGGCCGCGGCCACGGGAAGCCTGGCCCCGACGGCCCTGGCAATGTATGCCGCCGGCATCGCCTGGACCCTCGGCTATGACACCATCTACGCGCATCAGGACAAGGCCGACGACACCCTCATCGGGGTCAAGTCCTCGGCGCGCCGACTCGGCCCGCACACCGGGCCGGCGTTGTGGCTGTTCTATGCGCTGACGATCGCTGGCTTGGCGGTCGCCGCGGCGCTGGCCGAAGCCGCTTGGCCCGCTTATCTCGGCATCGCGCTCGGCGCCAGCCAGCTCGCCTGGCAGATCGCCACACTTGATACCGAGGACGCCGCCAACTGCTGGCTGCGTTTCCGCAGCAACAGCGTTTTCGCAGCCTTGGTATTCCTGGGCTTCTTGGCCGCGTAGACTCGGGACATAGGTTGGGCGCGGCCTCGTCTTGTGCAATATGGCTTGGCTCTGTGCCACGATCCTGACTGGCTTTGCGCTGCTATTGATCGCGGCGGCGGACGTGCACACGCCGCCCGACAGCACTAAGGCGCTCGCTTGTGCCAATTGTGTGTCCGAGCATAAACCGGCGCATCACAAATTCTCGTGCCCCGCTTGCATGTCACCGGCTGAACTCGGCGCGCTGCTTGCCATGCTAGTGGACCCACGCACCACATTGCCCGCAGCTTGTTAGCCATGGCAAGGCCTGGGCCGCATGATCGGTATCGTCCGCATCGCCTGAGTCTGCTATGCTTCAGTTAAAAGGAGCTTCAGCTATGAGACTGCTGTCTTTCCTAGTAGCGGTCATGATTTCCGCTCAGGCATCGGCTGCTTTCGCCCAGAACAAGCCTGAGGCAGTGGTCTACAAGGGGCCCAATTGCGACTGCTGTACGGGCTATGCGGCGCATCTGCAGGCGGCGGGTTATGCTGTCACGTTGTATGACCACGACGACATGGCCGCAGTGAAACGCCATTTTGGCGTGCCCGAAAACCTCGAATCCTGCCATACGGTGCTTATCGAAGGCTATGTAGTGGAGGGCCATGTGCCGCTAACAACGGTGGCACAGCTGCTGGAGGAGCGCCCCAACCTGATCGGCATCGCATTGCCGGGCATGCCCATCGGCACCCCCGGCATGGAGGGGCCGAAGTCCGAGCCCTTCGTCACCCTCGGCTTCAACGCGGATGGCATCGCTATCTACCAGGTAGACTGATGCACCGGGATGCTATCGAAGCCCTGCTCGCCGTGCGCCGGGACAATGTGCCGGCGGCGAGTTTTGCGGAACTCTCTGGCCTCGACGAAGCCTATGCCATCCAAGATGCGCTAGTTGCTGCGATGGGCCACAAGCGCATCGGTTGGAAGATCGGCTGCACCAGCCGCATGGCTCAGGAGATGTCCAACACGGACGAGCCGTTCTATGGCCGTATGTTCGCCCATTCGACCTTCACCAGCCCGGCCACGCTTGCCATGACGCCGCTGTTTGCGCCCATCGTCGAACCCGAAATTGCGTTTCGCCTCGCCCACGATCTGGGACCGGAGAGTGCACCTTATGACGCGTCGGAGGTATTGGATGCCGTCGCCACGTTGGCTCCGGCGATCGAGATCGTTGATTGCCGCTATGGGAGCGGCTGGCCCATCGGCATCCATCCAACGGTTGTCGACAACGGGGTCCATGCCGCCTTCGTCATGGGCGAAGAGGTGAGTGATTGGCGTGCCATCGACCGGCCTGGTATTGCCGTATCGGTCGTCGTAAACGGCAAGACCGTTACAGAAGGCTGCGGCGCCAATGCCCTTGAGGATCCCTTAAATGCGCTCGTCTGGCTCGCCAATGCCGCCACCTCGCGCGGCCATCGCCTGGCGGCCGGCGAGGTAATCACAACCGGCAACGCGGCCAAGCAGGCCGTATTTGCAACCCAGGCCGACAGCGCCGTAGCAAGCTTCGCCGAACTTGGCGACGTCCGCATCGACTTCGCATAGGGAAACCCATGAACAGAAAAGCCCAGTATGACCGTGACGGCTTTATTCGGCTGCCCGGGCTGCTGGACCGCGACGAAGTTTCTACATTGCGCACCGAAATCGCACGTGTTGCCGCCTGCGACTGTACCGACATCTTCCACGAGGGCACAGCGGAAACAGCCAAGATCATGTTCCGCATGCACGAAGCCGACGGGCCGACGGCATCGGTGCCGTTCCGTGCGTTGGCACGCTCGCCACGTGTGCTCGGTGTGGCACAACAACTGCTCGGCGACGAGGCACTTTACCTGCACCACACCAAGATCAACACGAAAGGCGCCATCGAAGGAACAATCTGGCCCTGGCACCAGGATTTCGGCTCGTAGAGCCGCGACGGTATCGCCGCGCCTGATCTGGTCACGGTGATGGTCATGCTGGACAACGCGACGGACTTCTCTGGCTGCCTGCATATGCTGCCGGGAAGACACCGCAATGGTCTGGTGTTGCCACGCTGGGATGAATCGACACCCTACAAGCTCTGGGCCCTGCCGCCGAACTCGGTCCGCGATGCCATGACCGAGACCACGCCCGTGTCTCTCACCGGCAAGGCAGGCGACGCAGTGGCTTTCCACTGCAACCTGTTCCATGCCCCGGGGCACAATCTGTCAGCAAACGACCGCTGGCAGGCCTATTTCTGCTTCAACCGCTGTGCCAACCGACCATCCGACGTGGCCGAGCCGCGCCCGGACTATGTGCGCTCGACGAACTGGGCGCCGTTGCCTGTAGAGGACACTCCCGTCAGCGCGTCTGCTGGGCGATAAAGGCTTTCACCCGAGGGGCTATCTCGTCGCGCCAGCACCCTCCGTTGAAGATGCCGTAATGGCCGACGCCTTTCTGCTCGTAATGCAGCCTGAGCGTTTTCATCAGGCCGGTGCAAAGGCTATGCGCTGCCCGGGTCTGGCCGACGCCCGAGATATCGTCATGCTCACCCTCGACCGTCATCAGCGCCGTCTTGGTGATCGCCGCCGGTTCGATGGCACGCCCACGCGAGACCATCTCGCCCTTTGGCAGGGCATGCTCCTGGAATACCGTCACCACGGTCTGCAAATAGAACTCGGCAGTCAGATCCATGACCGAGCGGTATTCCTCGTAGAAGGCCTGCTTGGCCTGAGCACTCTCGCCGTCGCCCTGGACGAGGTGGCAGAAGATATCGTGGTGGGCGTCCATATGGCGCTCTAGGTTCATGCTCATGAAGCCGGCTAGCTGCAGAAAGCCCGGATAGACGCGGCGCATGGCACCACGGTTAGGCCAGGGCACACGCATGATGACATTGCGCTCAAACCAGGCCAGTGGCGCCGATTCGGCATAGGTATTTACCTTTGTCGGATTAACGCGGGTGTCGATCGGACCGCCCATGAGGATCATCGAGGCCGGGGCGCAGGGATGATCGTCCATCGCCATCAGCGACACCGCAGCCAGCACCGGCACCGAGGGCTGGCACACCGCCATCACATGGGTGCCCGGCCCGAGATACTCAAGGAAGCCTATCAGGGTGTCGATATAATCATCAAGATCGAAGGTGCCGCGCGCCAGCGGCACCTCGCGGGCGTCGATCCAATCAGTGATATAGACCTCATGGTCCGGCGCCATAGCCCGCACAGTGCCGCGCAATAGGGTGGCGAAATGGCCCGACATGGGCGCCACCACCAAGAGCCGCGGATGCCTGCCGGGCGCAACACCATTGCGCGCAAAATGCCGCAGCTCGCAGAACTCGGTGCGCTGCACGACGTCCTCTTCAACCGCAACCTCGCGGCCGTCAACCATCGTGCTCGCGATATCGAAGTGAGGCTTGCCGTAGCGCCGCGTGGTGTGCTCGAAAAGCTCGAAGCCGGCGGCCAGGGCGCGTGTTGTAGGCAGGTTGGCGACGGGATTTAGGGGGTGGCGGATCAGCGCCCGCGTCTGATCCACGGCGAAACGCGCCGGCGCTAAGGCCGCACGCTGCATTTCATAGAGATGGTAGAGCACGCTCTCTCCGCCACGCTAGGACCACAGCCTCACTGTATGCGCTGCGCGAGGCGCGCAGGTCCAGCTTTATTGTGCGACGCAATATACAGAAAGTAGCTTGGAATCAGGTCTTGGCGGTCGCCAGAAGCTTGCCCATGTAACATTCGTCGTCGCTATCCCGAGATACATTATGGACGAAGCCCTGCTTGACAAAAAGCTCTTGCGGCGCTCGTTGCCATTATGGACGGTGACGAAATAGTGCCGCCCGCCACAGGTCGCCAACTGCATCTCGGCGTGGCTCAACAGGCGCCGGCCAACGCCACGGCCCCAGACTCGGGGATGAATGTAAAGGCGGAACAACTCAGGCCCAGCACCGCGGTCCCCGAACTCGCAGAAGCCAAGCACGCGCCCGTTGAACACTGCCACGAGGAAGGTGGCGCGCCGGTTTGCCAGGCTGGCATGCAAAGACACGCGGCTATAGACGCTGGCCAGGAAAGAATCCATCGCGTCCTTGGAGAAGATCTCATGGTAGGCCCCATGCCAGCTGGCCCGCGCTACTCCCTGGATACCAGCGATATCGCCGCGCTGGCCAGGCCGGACGGCGTAATGCAGGGGTTTTTGCAAGTGGTAAGACTGTTCCACGCACACCTGGTGAGTTCGTGCCGCAACACCCCATAAATATAGCGCGCAATCGGTGCGACTGCGATGCCTGGGCGTACGCAAATGTGACAGGAATCACGAAACCTCTTAGGCTGACGCCATGTCCTATCGAAGCCTGCGCGACTTCATCAGTTATTTGGAGGCGGCCGGTGAGTTACAGCGCGTAACGGCGCCGGTCTCGCCTAAGCTGGAGATGACCGAGATCCAGACCCGCCTACTCGCCGAAGGCGGCCCGGCGGTGCTTTTCGAATCTCCCACACGCGCCGACGGCACGCCGTACGATATACCAGTACTCGCCAATCTCTTCGGCACCGTGCGCCGCGTCGCCCTAGGAATGGGCCGCGAGCCCCAAGAGTTGCGCGCGGTCGGCGAGACGCTGGCCTTCCTGCGCCAACCCGAGCCACCAGGTGGCTGGCGCGATGCAGTCGGAATGATGCCGTTGGTCAAAACCGCTATGGCCATGCGCCCGCGCACCGTGCGCGACGGCCCCGTTCAGGAAGTGATGCTCAAAGGCGACGATATCGATCTCGGCGCACTACCCATCCAGACCTGCTGGCCGGACGAACCTGCACCGCTGATCACCTGGCCGGTCGTGGTGACGCAAGGCCCCGGCGACGACCCAGGCGATGCCGCCAACCTCGGCGTCTACCGCATGCAGGTGGAAGGCCGCAACCGCACCCTGATGCGCTGGCTGCGCCATCGCGGCGGTGCCCAGCACCACACCCGTTGGAAGGAAGAGAAGCAGGAGCCCTTGCCGGTCGCCGTGGTAATCGGCGCCGACCCGGCGACCCTACTCGCCGCCGTCACGCCCGTACCTGACACGTTGTCTGAATACCAGTTCGCCGGCCTGTTACGCGGCAAGCGCAGCGATCTTGTCGCTTGCCGCACTATCCCGCTGGCGGTACCGGCCGAGGCCGAGATTGTGCTCGAGGGACATGTTGCCCTCAACGACATGGGCGAGGAAGGTCCCTACGGCGACCACACCGGCTATTACAACGCGGTCGAACCGTTTCCTCGCTTCCGCATCAGCGCCATCACGCGGCGGCGCAAACCGATATATCTCTCAACCTTCACGGGCCGGCCGCCTGACGAGCCCAGCGTGCTAGGCGAAGCGCTTAACGAGCTGTTCATTCCGCTGCTACAACAGCAGTTTCCCGAGATCGTAGATTTCTGGCTACCGCCCGAAGGTTGCAGTTACCGCATCGCTGTGGTCTCGATGCGCAAGGCCTATCCAGGCCACGCCAAGCGCATCATGATGGCCGTATGGTCGTATCTTCGGCAGTTCCTCTATACTAAGCTGGTGATCGTGGTGGACGACGACATCGATGCGCGTGACTGGAAGGATGTGATGTGGGCTATGGCAACCCGCATGGATCCGGGACGCGACATCACGCTGATCGAGGACACCCCCATCGACTACCTTGATTTTGCCAGTCCAGCCTCCAGCTTGGGCGGCAAAGCGGGCTTCGACGCTACCAATAAGATAGTGCCCGAAACGGACCGTGAATGGGGCCGCAAGCTGCGTATGGCCGAGGATATCGTCGCGCGGGTCAGCGAGCGCTGGCCCAACTACGGCCTGCGGGGCAGTGGAAAACCCATATGGCGATGACACTCATCACGCGCCTCCTCTGCGCCACCTTTTTCGCCTCCATCACGCTAGCCGGCGCGCGCGCGGATGATGTCGTCAATGGCCAGGGACTGTTGTGGAAGGTGGAGCTGGAGGGGGTGCCGGCGAGTTATATCTTCGGCACCATGCACAGCTCTGACCCGCGGGTGTTGGCGATTCCGGAGCGAGTGACGCGGGCACTGACAGAGGCTAACACCTTGGTGCTGGAGCTGCGCACCACCGGCGTGGAAGGGGTTGACGCGGCGCAGGCTTTGTTCCAGTCGATGTTGCTAACCGACGGGCGTAAACTGCCGGATGTCCTTGGCGCGAAAACTTATACAGCCGTCGCCGAGGCCTTGGCGGGACACGGGCTTCCGCCGCCGATCCTCGAAGGCATTAAGCCCTGGGGAGCCTATTTGCTCCTGACGGCGCCGCGGCCGCGGGAAAACAATGGCGGGCAAGCCGGCGGCCGGCCTGCGCAGGTCCTCGACCAGGTGCTGGAATTTCACGCCCAGGCCCAGGACATACGCGTCGCCGTGCTGGAGACCGTGCATGAACAGATCGCCATTTTTTCGGGCATGGCAGAGGAGGACATGACGCAGCTAGTCCGCGAGCTCGTCGCTGAAGCCGCCGCCGACGGCCTCAATGCCCATGTCGGTGCCTATTTCGAGACCGTTACCGAGCACTATCTTGCGGGCGACCTTGCCAGCATACTCGTCTTGTCTCGCGAGCAAATCCCGGGCAGCGACGCGGGGCTCAATACGCGACTGGTGAGGCGTTTGATAGACGCCCGCAACCGGCATTTCGCCGAGCGTCTCAGCGAGACACTGCCCGCGGGCGACACCTTTGTCGCCGTTGGTGCGCTGCACTTGCCGGGACGCACGGGATTGCTCAATTTGCTCGCTAGCAGCGGCTTCACGGTGAGCCGAGTCGATATCGTAGTTCCGCGGCCGCCCGCGACCGAAACGGACGACTGAGCTCTCGGCAACGGCGCAGCCGCAGCTTATAAAGGGCACGAATCACGGTCGATAGGCGAGCATGAACGACAGCAACGACCTCGATCTTCTCTCCGATCTCATCAACCGCGCCAGAGCAGCCGGTGCGGATGAGGCGGATGTCATACTCGTGCGCTCCACTTCTCAGGATGCGACCTGGCGCATGGGCCGCAACGAGGGCGTGGAGCGCTCGGAGGCGAACGACCTCGGCCTACGCGTGCTGATTGGCAAGCGCCAGGCGGTAGTCTCAACCACCGATCTCAGGGCCGGCGCCATCGCGGAGATCGTCGAGCGCGCGCTGGCGATGGCCAAGGCGGTGCCCGAGGATCCCTACTGCGGACTGCCGGACATCGAGCGCCTGGCGGTCGAGATCCCCGATCTCGACCTCTCCGACGACAGCGAGCCATCATCCGACGACTTGCTGGCCTGGGCCGAGGAGGCCGAGGATGCGGCGCGTGGTACCAAAGGCATCACCAACTCCGAGGGTGCAGAGGCAAGCTGGAGCGAAGGTCGCGTAGCGCTCGCCGCTTCAAACGGCTTCGCCGGCACCTATCGCGGCACGCGATTCGGCGTTTCGGTCTCGGTGGTCGCCGGCAGCGGCACCGGCATGGAGCGCGATTACGAGTTTCTCTCGGCCCGTCATTGCAGTGACCTCGAGACCCCGGCAACGGTCGGTGGACGGGCTGCGGAGCGCGCGGTCAGACGGCTCAATCCACGTAAGCAGAAAAGCGCACAGGTGCCGGTAGTCTTCGACCCGCGCGTCTCTGGCGGCTTCCTGCGCTTGCTAGCAGCGGTGGTTTCGGGTAACGCCATTACCCGTAGCACCAGCTTCCTGCAGGAGAAGCTCGGTGAAGCCGTCTTCGCGCCCGGTATCAGCATCATCGACGATCCTCTGCGTCCGCGTGGGCTATCCTCGCGGCCCTTCGATGGCGAGGGCGTTGCCGGTCAGCGCCGCGCACTGATCGACGACGGCCGGCTCACCACGTGGCTGCTGGATTCGCGCTCCGCTCGTCAGCTCGGCCTGCAAACCACTGGCCATGCCGCACGCGGGCCATCCGGACCGCCGGCGCCATCGCCGAGCAATCTGTCAATGTCGCCCGGAAGCGTCACGCCAGAAGCATTGATCGGCGAGATCGACAGCGGGCTGTATGTCACCGAGATGATGGGTATGAGCTTTCAGACCACAACCGGCGACTATAGCCGTGGAGCGGCAGGCTTCTGGATCGAGAACGGCGAGCTTGCCTACCCGGTGAGTGAACTCACGGTGGCCGGCAACTTGCTCAATCTGTTTCCGCGCCTGACGCCAGCCGATGATTTAGTTTTCCGTTACGGCATGGATGCGCCGACCTTGCGCATCGACGGCATGACCATGGCGGGCCTGTGAGCCACGCCCTCACCGACGACCACGTCCTGCTTTGCCAGGCGGTGCGCGCCGCCGGACCGGTTGCCATGCACCATTTCGAAACCGGCTTCGAGGTACGCGAGAAGGCTCCGGGCGATCCTGTTACCGACGCCGACATGGCGGTCGATGCGAGCCTGCGCGCCGCACTTTGCGGGCCGCGACCCGACTACGGCTGGTTATCGGAAGAAAGTGCCGAGCACTCCACACGCCAGTCAGCGCCCCGCACATGGGTGATCGACCCCATCGACGGCACCAAAGGCTTCATCGGTGGCAACCATGAATGGGTCATCTCGGTCGCCTTGGTCGAGGCCGGCTCGCCAGTGGCCGCAGCCATCCTCAACCCCGTGACAGACGATTTCTATGACGCCGTGCGCGGCAGCGGCTGTCGGCGCAATCGCGAAACCGTACACTGCACGACAGTGACGAACCTCGCCGACGCCACCCTCGGCTCGAGCCGCAACGAGCAACGACGCGCGTTGTGGTCGAACCAAGTCGGCGAGGCGGCAATCCAGGTCGTCGATGCCATTGCCTACAAGCTCGCTCTGGTCGCCGCCGGCACGCTCGACGGCACTGTCGCGAAACGCCCCAAGAGCGACTGGGACATTGCCGCTGGGCACCTCTTGATCACGGAAGCCGGCGGTGTCATAAGCGACGCTGACGGCAACGCGATGGTCTACAATCGCGACGAGGTGCGTCATCCCAATCTAGTGGCCGGCGGGGCAGCGCTATACCCAGCGCTGCGGGCCGCGCTCGGTAAGCGATGACCGAACCTGACGACGCTGTCGCGTCCGCACCTACGGGGCCGCTGGTGCGGCGTCTCGCGGGCGGGTATCTGCTGCCCTACCGTGCGCGCCTCGGCACGGCCATCGCCTGCATGATCGTCGCCGCCGCAGCCCAGCCAGCGCTGGCCTGGTTAATGGAGCCCGTGGTCGGCGGTATCTTCGTCGACCGCGACGAAACCATGCTGGTGCTGGTGCCACTCGCGGTAATGGCCGTAATGACCGTCGGCGGGCTGGCCAATTTTGGACAGGCCGTCTTGATGAACTGGGTCGGCTTGCGCATCGTCGCGGACTTGCAGCGCCAGGTCTTCACTCATGTCATCCGCTTGGACCTCGCCTTCTTCCACCGCACGCCGACCGGGCGACTGATTGCCAACCTCACCAACGACGCCAATTTGGTGCGCCAAGCGACCTCGCAGACGCTTACTGGCCTGGTCAAGGAGGCGCTCAGCGTCATCGGCCTCGTCGCCTTGATGTTCTATCAAGACTGGCGGCTGGCGCTGATCGTCTTCTTCGTCTTTCCTGTCGCCTACTGGCCCATCGCCAAGCTCGGCCGGCGCATGCGCCGCGTCGCGGTCAATACCCAGGCCGAGATTGGCGAGTTCTCCTCTCTGCTCAGCGAAACCTTCCAAGGCGCACGCCATGTCAAGGCCTATAGCATGGAGGCCTATGAGAGCGAGCGGGCAAGCGGCATCATCGAGCACATCTTCAAGCTTTACATGAAGGCCACGCGCACCCGCGCCCTGGCCTCGCCGATCATGGAGGTGCTCGGTGGCATCGCCATCGCGCTCGTAATCTTCTACGGTGGTGGTCAAGTGGTGACCGGCGCCCAGGAGCCAGGAGCCTTCTTCGCTTTCGTTACAGCTTTGTTGCTCGCCTACCGGCCACTCAAGAGTATCGCCAATCTTAACACCGTGATGCAGGAAGGGCTCGGCGCAGCGCAACGCGTCTTCGCCGTGCTCGACAAGCGCGCCGATATCGCCGAGGCAGCGGATGCGGTGCCGCTTAAGGTGAGCGACGGCGCCGTGCACTTCGACGGCGTGCGCTTTACCTACGGCGAAAACAAAACGGTGCTCGATGACATCGAGCTTACAGTACCTGGCGGGCAGACCATAGCGCTGGTCGGGCCCTCAGGCGCCGGTAAGTCGACTTTGCTCAACCTCGTCGCGCGCTTCTTCGATGTCGACGGCGGCACCGTGACTATCGACGGCCAGGACGTGCGAGGCGTGACGTTCGCCAGCCTACGAGGGGCTATCGCCCTAGTCAGCCAGGAGATCACGCTGTTCAACGACACAATTCGCGCCAACATCGCCTACGGCGCCAACGGCGTGGCCGCCGACGCGGCGATCGAAGAGGCTGCGCGCGCCGCCGCCGCGCACAACTTCATCAGCGCCTTGCCCGCTGGCTACGACACCGTGGTCGGCGAACACGGCGTCAAGCTTTCCGGTGGCCAGCGCCAGCGCATCGCCATCGCCCGCGCCATGCTCAAGAACGCGCCGATCCTGCTGCTCGACGAAGCCACGGCCTCGCTTGATGTGGAGTCCGAACGCCAGGTGCAGGACGCGCTGGAGCGTCTGCAACAGGGCCGCACCACCGTCGTCGTCGCCCACCGCCTCTCCACCATCCGCGACGCCGACCTCATCTGCGTCATCGACGCCGGCCGATTGGTGGAACAAGGCCGCCACGACGCGCTGTATGCGCAGGGTGGACTCTATGCGCGGCTCTATGACATGCAGGGGCACGACGAGGCAGGGAGCGGGGGGTAAGCGCAGCGAATTCATCCTGATGACGCATTGCGGGCGTCTCAGCACAAGTTGGGCCACCTGACTCGGAACCGTGTAAAGGCACGCGCCGCGCCCTCGGCTTTCGTCGGCGGCTCAATGCGATGATCCGGGCCACCGACCGAAAGGCTTTCCGGCGACGATTCGGACCGAAGAATTTTGAGGCCGTATGAACAGTCGACAATTCTGGATTAGTGCCAGGATGGGAGCGTAGTGCGTTCACGCCTGCAATAGCATGAGGGTCTTGACTCGTGGCCAAACATTACACAAATCATCGGCTGAGCATAGCGGTCGAGCGATGAGGCGGACAATGAGCAACACAGACGTAAACGGCGCAGAAACCCACAGTTTTCAGGCCGAGGTGAGCCAGCTGCTCAGCCTCATGATGCATTCGCTGTACTCCCACAAGGAGATTTTTCTGCGCGAGTTGATCTCTAACGCGTCTGACGCCTGTGACCGCTTGCGCTATGCCGCAATCACGGCACCAGAACTGCTGGGCGAGGACGCCCTCGCGATCACTGTCTCTGCCGACCGCAAAAAGCGCACTATCACGGTTAGCGATAATGGCATCGGCATGAGCCATGACGAGTTGATCGCTAATCTCGGGACGATCGCGCGCTCTGGCACCGCCGCCTTCGTCGAGCAGATGACCGGCGAGGGCGCCAAGGATACGAGCCTGATCGGCCAGTTCGGCGTCGGCTTCTACAGCAGCTTCATGGTCGCCGATCGGGTGACGGTGACGAGCCGCGCCGCCGGCAGCAACAAGACCTGGCGCTGGATCTCGGACGGCAGTGATGCCTTTACGCTAGAAGCCGTTCCGGAGCAGGCGCGCGGCACCACCGTGAAGCTGCATCTGCGCCGCGGCGAAAACGAGTTTCTCGAGTCCGACCGCCTGCGCAGCATCGTCACCACTTATTCCGACCACATCGCTATTCCCATCTGCTTTACCAAGGACGATGGCGAGGCAGAGACGGTCAATACCGCCTCCGCGCTCTGGATGCGGCCCAAGAAAGAGATCTCGCAAGAGCAGTACACCGAGTTCTATCACCACGTGGCGCATGCCTTCGACGAACCCTGGCTAACCCTGCATAACCGCGCCGAGGGCAGACTGGAATACACCAACCTGCTGTTCGTGCCGAAGACACCGCCGTTCAATCTATTCGATCCTGAGCGCAAGCATGGCGTCAAGCTCTACGTCAAACGGGTCTTCATCACCGACGAATGCGAGGGTCTGGTGCCAGCTTGGCTGCGTTTCCTGCGTGGCATCGTGGACAGCGAGGACCTGCCACTCAATGTCAGCCGCGAGATGCTGCAACACAGCCCCGTGCTGGCGCGCATCGGTAAAGCGCTTACCAAGCGCGTGCTGACCACCCTGGAAAAGAAGGCAGAGAAGGAGCCCGAGGCCTATGCCGAGTTCTGGGAGGCCTTCGGCGCCGTGCTCAAGGAAGGCCTGTACGAAGGCGGCGATTGGCGCGATACGCTGCTCAGCTTATTTAGGGCGCCCGGCGCCCGTAGCCAAGGCCTGGTCGGGTTCGCCGATTATGTCGCGTGCATGAAAGACGGCCAGGACGCCATCTATTACATCACAGGCGAGGACCTGGAGGGCTTACGCCACAGTCCGCAACTCGAAGGTTTCGTCGCGCGCGGGCTCGACGTGCTCCTGCTGAGCGATCCCATTGACGAGTTCTGGGTCACCGCCGTACCTGACTACAAGGGCAAGCCCTTTAAGTCGATTACCCGCGGCGACATCGACCTGTCTACCGTCAAGGGCGATGACGGCGATGTCAAGGCAGAGGAGAAGCCGCCGCTCGCAGAAGGCATGAGCGAACTCGTCGTGGCGCTGCGCGAAGCGCTTGGCGAGGCCGTAAAAGATGTGCGCACCTCCGAGCGACTAACCGACAGCGCGGTCTGTCTGATCGCCGACGAAGGCGCGCTGGACATGCGCTTGGAGCGCCTGCTACGCGAGCACAAGCAGCTCGGCCAGGCGGCCCAGAAAATTCTGGAGATCAACCCGCAGAACCCGCTCATTACATCGCTCGCAGCGCGTGCCAAGGCCTCACCAACAGACCCAGCGCTAGCCGACGCTGCTCAACTCCTGCTTGACCAGGCCCGCATCATCGAAGGTGAACCGCTCCCGGACCCCGCCGCCTTCGCCAAGCGCATGACCGACGCCATGGCGCGTGGACTGGCATAACGTGCAGACCTATCACTGCAGCTGCTACTGTGGCGCCGTACACTTCGAGATCAATCCCGACTATGTGCAGAATGCTTGGCCCGAGTTCGCGGCATTCAATTCGGTTAATTGGGTCGTCAAGTGCAACCGTGAGAGCCCGGTAAAAGTGAGGCTGAAGATCTCCGAGGGGCTGCCCATAGTTAATTAAATCTCGTTGCGCACGCCAAGAATACCGCTGGCGGTTGCAATCTCTTCGGTCTTGAGACGACGCCCATCCGCCAGCGCTTCTTCGAAGGTCTCGCAGGCCTGATGGCGGGCGAGGCGGCGGGCAATCAGAGTATCGATGTCCTCGCCGCCCGTGGCAACGTGACCGGCGCGGTAGGCAGCAGCCATGATCTCGGCAAAAGGCGTACCCGTCTTCAGCAGATGCGCATTGGGTCCGAGCACGCGCTCATAGGCCTTGTTGTACCAGAGCAGTAGGTCGTCAGCCGTATAGATCACGATGACGGTGTCGAGGTCGTGCACGACGGCTTCGTCGAGTGGCGCCTCGTCTTCGGTCGACAGGCGCAGCAGCCAGACCGCAGCGATCCCCGCCGGCAAGGGTAGAGCCTCAACGTGCGCGCCTTCGACATCGAACGATGTCACAACATTGCCGGATATCGCCCCGGCTAGCATCTCCTGCGTCACGTCAACGCCCATCTCGCCAAAGGCCGGACTGGTCCAGAGTCGGACGAAGTCGCCCGCCGTGCCATCGCAAATAGCGATTGCCGGCTGGCTCAAAACTGTACACGCTGGGTCAACCCGCCATCAACGATGACATTGCTGCCGGTAATGAAGGCGGCGGCCGGGCTCGCCAGGAAGACCGCAGCGGCGGCGACTTCCTCGGGCGTGCCCATACGGCCCATGGGATTACGTGCCAGTGCACCCTGATAAATCTCGGGCTGGTTAAGGCGGCGGTCGTCCCAGACCCCGCCCTCGAAGAAGATGGTGCCAGGCGAGACTGAGTTGGCGCGCACGCCTTTCGGTGCCAACTCATTGGCGAGATTCGAGACATAGGTGATCAGCGCCGCTTTAATGGCGTTGTAAGGGCGCGCGCCACCGAAGAACTCGAGCGCGGCGATACTCGAGATGGCGACGATAGCTCCCGCGCCTGCGGCCTCAAGATGCGCGCGCGTGGCGTCTACGGCATTGAGCGTGCCGAGAATATCGCCCTCGAAGGCCTGCCGCCAGCCGGCCTCATCCTGGGTCAGTCCGAAGCCGCTGACATTGGCCACGAGAATATCGATACCACCGAAAGCTGTGGCACTGTCATCAGCCCAGCCCACGACAGCATCTCGCTCGCGCACGTCGAGGGCACTACCGCTAGCCTGGCCCGAACTGATGCCCGCCAAGGCTTTCACTTCCACCGCCACTGCGTCCGCATTGCGAGCACAGATAGCCACGTCGCAGCCCTCACCAGCGAGCCCACGCGCGATCGCCTGTCCGATGCCACGCGTGCCTCCAGTGACCAATGCTCGTTTTCCTGCCAGACCAAGATTCATGTGTCCCTGTCCTTTCTCTCAGGTGCCCTTTGTCGCCGGCTTTCTGGTCTCGAGAAAATCGTCGAACTCGGCCTGCGTCTTAGCCGCATTAGCTTTTATCTGCCGCGCCACGTCCTCAGTCTGAATCATCGCCGCCTGCCAAGTGGCGATGTGGTTTAGGCCGTCATCGATGCTGTGGTCACGGGCATAATTCAGCATTTGCTTGGTCCCGGTAATGGCCAACGGCGACTTGGCCGCGATATCTGCGCCCATCTCCATCGCCGCGGCGAGTAGCACCTCGGCATCGTCGTGAACCGAATTCACCAGGCCCACCGCGTGCGCCTCCTCGGCCGACAGTGGCCGGCCCGTATAGGCCAACTCGCGCACCAAGCCGGCGGGCATCAGATGGGGCAGACGCTGCAGAGTGCCTACATCCGCAGCCATCCCGATATTGATCTCCTGGATGCGGAAATAGGCATCCGCCGAGCACAGCCGAATATCGCAGGCCGAGATGAGATCTACGCCGCCGCCGATGCAGGCGCCCTGTACGGCAGCGATGACCGGAATGCGGCAACGGTCGATCACGGAAAAGCTCTTCTGCATGTCGAGCACGCTGCGCCGCAGCCGCTCGCCGCGCCGACCGGCATCGCCTTCGCAGTCAGCGAAGGATTCCATGACACTGAGTTCGAGGCCGGCAGTGAAGTGGCGGCCGGTCGAGGAGATGATAGCGGCGCGCACCGCCGCATCGCTGTCGACGGCGTCGAACACCGCAACCATGTCACGCCAGAACGGCAGAATCATGGTGTTGAGCGCCTCCGGCCGGTTGAGTCGGATATGCGCGACGTGATCTTTGACCGTAAGGGTCAAGGTCTCATAGGGCATGCTGGCTCGACCTTTTGGGACATACGACAGCGCTAATCATATCGCACGGCGCCAGATATTGAAGTCAACGAAGTCGAGGCAGTTGAGGCAGCGTCAGCGAGAGCTTGAGTCCGGGCGCCTCAAGCACGGTCGATCTCGTCGGAGGACAGCTTCACCCGCACCTCGCGCCCGAGCAGATGCAGCATGACAACCACGCGGTCCGTGTCACCCTCGACCTCCAGAATGCCTTCGAGAGCGCGCATCGGCCCGGATTCGATGCGCACCTTGTCACCCGACTTCAGGCCACGGGCAAGCGTGTAGTGACCATCCTCATCGGCGCGCGCGCGCAGCGCATCAATCACCGCATCGGCTAGCGCCAACGGGCCGTCGCCGCTACCTACCAGATCGGCGACGCCATAAGTCGAGAGCACGGGGCGCCACTGCTCGCCATCGAGGTCCAGGACGACAAAGAGATAGCGCGGAAACAAAGGCCGCAGCACCTGTTCACTACGTCGGGCACGACGACGCTGCTTGCGGTAGAGCGGCAGCCAGGCCTCGAAGCCCTGGCGCTTAAGGTTCTCCAGCGCCCGCGCCTCCGCATGGAGCCTAGTGTGGACGGCATACCAGCGCTTTCCGGCGCTCATGAACCAGGCTCCAAATCAGCCATGACGATGTGGCCGTTGATCAGGTACCAAAGAATGCCAAGATATTCGTGCAGGGCGGCACGGCTACCGGCCAGGCCTGCGGCACTGGGCAGATAGGGCGCTAGCACACCGAGTGGCTGTCGAGGTGATGCGTGCGGGGCCGGCGCATGGGCACTCACCGTGAGCCCCACATGGCGCAGGTTCGCCGCCATGCGCGCAACATGAACGGGCGAGGTGACGAGCACGATGTGCGTGCCGCCGAGACGCTCGGCGATGGTACGCGCTGCCGCTGCCGTCTCGGCGCTATTGCGCGCGCCAGATTCGAGCAGAACTGTCGGGTCATCAGGCCGGTCGGAACCGATCATGCCAAGTTGGCGAGCGACGCTGACAGCCTCCGTTTCCGCCTCGCCGAGTGGGCTGCCGCCGATCAGCACCAGGGGCAGGCTGGTGCGCTCGGCCAGCGCCTGGCCGGCCACTGCGCGGCGGATGCTGGCCGACGACGGCCACCAGCCACCTTGCGAATCGGCGAAAATACCGGCCGTCGGCACCACGATGGCCACGGCATCGCCTGGCGTTGCGACATCAAAGGACGGCGCCGCCTCGCCGAGCTGGGTCTCGAGCCAAGTCGCGACTAGTGGCACGCTGAGGCCGAGAAAGGCGAGCGTCGCACCTCCAATCAGCACCAGGCTCCAGCCGCGGTGCAACCACAGAACAAGGCCCAATAGCAGCATTGCCAGAATCGGCATAGGCAGGGTGAGCAGGGTCTCAGTCACCTCTCGCATTTCGAGCTTTTTCTCCCTCGGCGCCGCGTTGCAAGCTGCGGCCCGCTCCCATATGGTACAAGGGTCCTGACCACTCCCTGGTTCGCCCACACACTGCCAAGTATGACTCAGCCGAGTGAAAATGCCGAGCCCAGCGGCAAACGCGCGAGCCTTAGCGCGCGCAAGCGGAAGGCGCTCGCCCTGGCCGAGGCGGTGGCCAGCGAGCGCACCGGTTGGATAGCCCGCAATCGGTATTTCTACGACGACCACTACCGCTATCTGCGCTTCCTCGTGCCGGAAAGCTCGCACGTGCTCGACCTCAGCTGCGGTATTGGTGATTGCTTGGCGGCGCTGGCGCCGGAGCGCGGCGTCGGGTTCGACCTCAGCCCGGCCATGATCGAAGTAGCGCGCAAAGAGAACCCGCAGTTCGAGTATCATGTCGGCGACATCGAGTGCACTGCAGCCATCGCCGACCTCGAAGGCCCGTTCGACGCCATTATCTTGTCAGACACCATTGGCAACCTCGAAGACATTGAGATCACCATTGAGGCCCTGCACGCGTTATGTGCCCCCGACACACGACTGATTCTCTGCTATTACTCGCGCGCTTGGCAGCCGCTACTGCGTCTGACCGAAAAGCTTGGCGAAAAGCAACAACAATTACCGCAGAATTGGCTCAGCACCGAAGATATCAGCGCCCTGTTGCAGCTTGCTGATTTCGAGGTGATCAAGCGCGAATGGCGGCAATTGCTGCCCAAGCGCTGGCTCGGTTTGGGTTATCTGATCAACCGTACTTTCGGCACGCTGCCTGTGCTGCGGCGCTTCTCACTGCGAAACTATATCGTCGCCCGCCCGCTTCCCAAGCGCACCATGCCTGCAGAGCTGCCCTCGGCGACCGTGCTCATCCCCTGCCGTAACGAGCGCGCCAATATTGCCGCCGCCATCAAGCGCATGCCACACTTCGCGCCGGAGCAGGAGATCCTCTACGTCGAAGGGCACTCCAGTGACGGCACCTGGGAGGAGATCCAGCGTGTCATCGAGACTTATCCTGACTGGACCATCCGCGCTGTGCAGCAGGACGGTAAGGGCAAGGGCGATGCCGTGCGCAAGGGATTCGACGTGGCCGCGGGTGAGGTGCTAATGATCCTCGATGCTGACCTTACCGTACCACCCGAGACGCTACCCAAGTTTTACCGCGCGCTGGTCGCCGGCAAGGGCGAATTTGTTAACGGCACGCGGCTCGTCTATCCGCTCGAGAAAGAGGCCATGCGGCGGCTCAACTTGATCGCTAACCGCACCTTCTCGCTGCTCTTCTCATGGCTGCTCAACCAACGCCTGACCGACACCCTGTGCGGCACCAAGGTGTTGACCAAAGCCCATTATCGCAAGATCGCCGCCGGGCGCGCCTATTTTGGCGAGTTCGATCCGTTCGGTGATTTTGATCTCCTCTTTGGCGCCGCACGCCTGAACCTAAAGCTGGTAGAGATTCCCATCCGCTATCAGGCGCGAACCTATGGCGAGACCCAGATCTCGCGCTTCGCTGACGGCTGGCTGCTGCTGCGCATGGTCATCTTCGCCTGGCGCAAACTGAAAGCGCTTTGAGCGCCCTGTTAGCGGGGCTCGTTGCTGCCGCGCTGGCCTGGGCCACGACCGGGGCGCTGCGAAAGCTGCTCACGGCCAAAGAGATCCTCGATCACCCCAATGCGCGCTCGAGCCACGCGCACCCTATACCGCGCGGCGGTGGCATCGCCGTGATGGCGGTAATTTTGTTCGGCTGGCTGGCTCTCGGCCTCGCCGAGATCACGCCCTTGCGCCTGATTTGGCCGCTGCTCGGGCTGAGCTTCGGCTTGGCGCTGGTCTCCTGGGCCGACGATTTGCGCGGGCTCTCGCCGCTACTGCGCTTTACGGCCCAGATCGCGGCCGTTTCCATTGCACTCTCGACCGTGCCACTCGGTCCACATTTCCCCGGACCCTTGCCGCTTTGGCTGGCGATCGGCAGCGCCGCACTGGCCTGGCTCTGGTTCGTCAATTTGTTCAATTTCATGGACGGTATCGACACCATCGCTGGTGTCGAGACTGTGACGATCGCAGGCGGAACCGCGGTAGTCGCAGCCGCCCTCGGCCTGCTCGACGGCAGCTCCTGGCTAGCCGCAGTCGTTGCCGGTGCGGCGCTCGGCTTCTTGGTCTGGAACCGGCCGCCGGCGCGCATCTTCCTCGGCGATGTCGGCAGCGTGCCACTCGGCTTTCTGCTCGCCTGGCTGCTCCTGTCGCTGGCCGCCCATGGTGCCTGGGCAGCAGCCTTGATTCTACCCGCCTATTTCCTTACAGATGCCACACTAACCTTGCTACGCCGCGCTTTGCGTGGCGAAAAACCATGGCATGCGCATCGCGAGCATTTCTATCAGCAGGCGGTGCAGAAAGGTGCCGGCCACGGCCGCGTTAGCGCCAGTGTGGCGGTGGCTAATCTGGCGCTATTCGCCTGCGCGTTGGCCAGCCTGCACGGCCTCAGCGCCGCTATCGCAGCGCTTGCCGCATCGCTAGTGATCGTGCTGGTTTTGTTGTGGTACCTTCGCCGCGGTGCCACCTGGTAGGTGCCCATGTCCCAAGCGATCCATCCTGGAGAGACCATGTCCGATCAGTCCGCCCCCGAAGCTGAGGGCCTCCGCCCCATTGCCCGCGCCCTGCTGTCAGTTTCCGATAAGACGGGGCTCGTGCCTTTTGCCCATACCCTGGCAGAGGCGGGCGTGGCCCTGCTATCCACTGGCGGCTCCGCGCGCATGCTGCGCGAGGCCGGCCTGGAAGTAACCGAGGTTTCCGATCATACCGGCTTTCCGGAAATGATGGACGGGCGCATCAAAACCCTGCACCCCATCATCCACGGCGGCATCCTGGCCCGACGCGACCTCGACAGCCACGTTACAGCCATGGCGAAACACAGGATAGGCTCCATAGATCTGGTCGCCATCAACCTCTATCCCTTCGCCGAAACGGTGGCGGCAGGTGCGGACTTCGAGACCTGTATCGAGAACATCGATATTGGCGGCCCTGCCATGATCCGCTCGGCGGCGAAGAACCACGCATTCGTTGCCGTGCTCACCGACCCGGCGGATTACGACACCGTCACCGAGGAGATGGCGCACCACGATGGGCAAACGAGCCTCGCCCTTCGCCACCGTCTGGCAGCGCGCGCCTACGCCCATACCGGCGCCTATGACGGCGCCATCTCGGCCTGGTTCGGCGAGCAAATCGGCGATCCGCTACCAGAACGCTTAGCCCTCGGGGCGACCCGCCGGCAGAGCCTGCGCTATGGCGAGAACCCGCACCAGAAGGCCGCCTTCTACATTACCGGCGAGGATCGTCCGGGGGTGGCCAATGCCGCGCAGCTGCAGGGCAAGGAGCTGAGCTACAACAACCTCAATGACACCGATGCAGCCTTCGAACTGGTGGCGGAGTTCTCAGCGCCGTCTGTCGCCATCATCAAGCATGCCAACCCCTGTGGCGTGGCTAGCGGCGAAAGCGCGCTCGCAGCCTACCGCAAGGCTCTTGCCTGCGATCCGGTAAGCGCTTTCGGCGGCATCGTCGCACTCAACCGGCCGCTCGACACGATGACCGCCAGTGCGATCACAGAGGTGTTCACGGAGGTGGTTATCGCACCAGGCGCGGATGAGGGGGCGTGCGCCGTCTTCGCCACCAAGAAGAATCTGCGGTTGCTGCTGACGGGCGGCATGCCTGATGCCACGGCGCTGGGGCGCACGCTACGCTCGGTCACCGGCGGGCTGCTGGTGCAGGACCGGGATGCAGCGCGTACCGGGGCAGACGACCTGCAAGTAGCCACCAAGCGGGCGCCGAGCGCAGCAGAAATCGCCGACCTGCTTTTCGCCTTTGCCGTTTGCAAGCACGTTAAGTCGAATGCCATTGTCTACGCCAAGGACGGCGCCACGGTCGCGGTCGGAGCCGGCCAGATGAGCCGCGTCGATTCGGCGCGCATCGCCATCTCTAAGGCGGCGGACGCCGCCACCACGGCTGGCGAGACCGGCAGCCGCACCGCAGGCTCTGTGGTTGCCTCCGATGCCTTCTTCCCCTTCGCCGACGGATTGATCGCCGCGGCCGACGCGGGCGTAACGGCGGTGATCCAACCCGGCGGCTCGATGCGCGATAAAGAGGTGATCGCCGCCGCCGACGAGCGCGATCTAGCCATGGTGTTTACCGGCCACCGCCATTTTCGACATTGATGCCGATGACGAGCAAGATTCGCCACCGCTGTGGAGCACAAGGAGGATATCGGACCCGAGAGCTTGCGAATGTTCAGCGCCCGCAAGCCGGCATAGGACGCAATCCATGAACGGCGTTATCTCTTATTACGACGAGCACCCGATCAACGAGGTACAGATCCGCACGGCGCTGGCGCGCGAGGGCAAGGCGATGCAGAACCTTGTGCCCGAAGACCTCTACGACCACGACCAGGACCATTACGGCGGCATCGACGCCACCCGCCGTCTAGCCCTGGTCTGTGGCATTCAGGTGAGCGATCACGTGCTCGACATCTGCAGCGGTATGGGCGGGCCGGCACGCCTGATCGCGCACGAGTGGGACTGTCAGGTCACAGGCATCGACCTCAACCCCAACCGCACACCCTCAGCTGCCCGGCTGACCGCGCTTGTGGGCCTCGAGGCGCGAGTGCGCTTCGTGCGCGGTGATGCCACAAGCTTGCCGTTCGGTGCGGAAAGCTTCGACCGGGCGATCGGCCAGGAGGCCTTTCTCCATATCGCCGACACGCGGGCGCTGTTCCGCGAGTGTTTCCGCGTACTGCGGCCGGGCGGGCGGCTTGCCTTCACCAACTGGATCGCGCTCGGCGCTCTGTCGGACGAGGAACGGAAAGACCTTGCCAAGGGCATAGCCTTTCGCGGTGTTCATCCTCTGGCAAAATACCGCGGCTTCGTCACCGACGCCGGGTTCGACCCGGTCGAGGCAGAGGATGTGTCTGCCCATTGGCGCTGCATTCTGCGCGCCCGACTAGAGATGTATCGCAGCATGGAGGCGGATACCGTGGCCCAGTTTGGCGCCGAGCGCCACCGCGCCTACATCACCGGTTACGAAATCTTCATCAGTCGCATCGAAGGCAAGAAGCTCGGCGGAGCGCGCTTTGTCGCCACCAAACCGCTAGCATAGGAAGCACACCGCTGGGCGCTCGCTGACGGCCTCGACATCTTCCTCCGCCAGGAAGCGGCCGGTCACCAGCTCGTCGCCCGCAACCGGCCCCCAGGTGTAGGCCCGCCAGATCTCGAGAGGGTCAAACCAAACGCCGAATTTGCCCTTCGTCTCCCCACAGCATGAAAAGCCGGCAGCACACCTTTCCCCCCGGTGGCGCAGCTCGCCCGGTCGTGCTCAAGATAGATCGTCGCCCCGGCGCGATAGTCCTCGCACAGGCGCACGAAACCGCCCACGACAGAGACATACTCAGGCGTGAATCCCTCGAAGAACACAACGCCGCTTGGTATAATGCTATCCGCATCCGCAAAAGGAGAGGGGAGCATGAACGACGGCAATCGACAAGTGGTTCTGGCAGCCCGCCCCGTGGGAGCGCCCAAGCTCGGCGATTTTCACCTGCAGGAAACGCGGCGGCCCGAGCCCGGGACCGGCGAGATGCTGATACGTACCCTTTGGCTCTCGCTTGACCCCTATATGCGCGGGCGTATGAACGCGCAGAAATCCTATGCGGAGCCGATACCCATCGGCGGTGTCATAGAAGGCGGCACGGTAAGCGTGGTCGAGGCGTCCAACCATGGCGACTATGCCGTCGGCGACATCATCGTCGGCCGTGCCGGCTGGCAGGAATGGGCAGTGTCCGCAGGCACAGGCATGCGCAAGATCAACCCCAACGCAGGACCGCTCTCCGCCTCGCTCGGCGTGCTCGGCATGCCGGGCATGACCGCATATACGGGCCTGCTCAACATAGGCCAACCCAAGGCGGGCGAGACCGTAGTCGTGGCCGGCGCCTCGGGCGCGGTCGGCAGCGTGGTCGGGCAAATCGCAAGGATCAAGGGCTGTCGTGCTGTCGGCGTCGCCGGAGGTGCAGAGAAGTGCACCTTCACCACGGGCGAGCTTGGCTTCGACGCCTGCATCGACCACCGCGCACCCGATTTTGCAAATCAGCTCGGCGCCGCCTGCCCTGACGGCATTGACGTCTATTTCGAGAATGTCGGCGGGCCGGTGCTGGAGGCAGTGTTCCCACTCATGAACATGTGGGGGCGCATGCCGGTTTGCGGCATGATCTCACACTACAACGACACCGCGCCGTCGCCCGGCCCCAACATGTTGCCCAAAGCGATGATGTTGATCCTCACCCGGCGCCTGATCCTACGCGGCTTCATCGTCAGAGACTATACGAGCCAACTGGACGATTTTCTGCGTGACGTGGGTGGTTGGGTGCGCGAGGGCAGGATCCGCTATCGCGAAGACGTGCTGGACGGTCTGGACAAGGCGCCCGAAGGCCTCATTGGGCTGCTGCAAGGCAATAACTTCGGCAAGCTGGTGGTCAAGGTGGCGGAGCTATGAGACGGGCCTGCCGCCCTGCTGATCTCCCCGCCTACAAACCCATCTGCCGCGCCGCGAGGTCGCGCATGATTTCTTCGGCGCCACCGCCGATGGCATTCACGCGCACCTCGCGGTAGATGCGTTCGACCTTCTGGCCCCTCAGATAGCCGGCGCCACCGAAGGTTTGCACGGCCTCGCGAGCGCAGAACTCCATAGTCAGCGTTGCCTGGTTCTTGAGCAGGCAAATCTCGGCGACCGGGTCTTCTCCGTGGTCGATGCGCCAGGCGAGGGCTTCCAGCCAGGCCTGGGTCGCCTTGATGCGCATCGCCATGTCGACCAGCTTATGACGAACCACCTGGTGATCGATGAGGCGCTTGCCGAAGGTTTCGCGCTCCCGAGCATAGCCAACCGTCTCATCGAAGCAGACCTGGGAGAAGCCGTTGCACCCAGCTGCCATCATCAGCCGCTCGAAGTTGAAGTTCTGCATGATGATCTTGAATCCCTGGTTCTCCGCGCCGATGAGGTTCTCCGCCGGCACGCGCACATCGTCGAAATAAAGTGTCGCGGTATCGGAGGCGTGCCAGCCCATCTTCTTCAGCGGTGTGCGCGAAAAACCCGGCATGTCGGCCTCTATCAGCAATAGGGAGATGCCGTGCATGCCCGCGCCGCCGGTGCGCACTGCCGTGGTGATGTAGTCGGCCTGAAGTCCCGAGGTAATGAAGGTCTTACTGCCCTTGACGATATATTGCTTGCCCTCGCGCCGCGCCGTGGTCCGTAGGTTGGCGACATCAGACCCGCCCGTCGACTCGGTGATTGCCAGCGCCGCGATCTTCTCGCCCGCCAGAACCTCAGGCACGACACGCGCCCTCACCGCGTCCGTCGCCGCCCGGATGACCGGCGGCAGGCCGATGGCATGGCTGCATAGGCTGGCCGACACGCCACCGGCGCCAGCGCGCGCGAGCTCTTGTGCAGCGATGATCATGCTGAAGTGATCTGCCATCGCGCCCCCAGCCTTGACCGGGTGATAGGCCGCGATAAGCCCAATCTCACCGGCCTTGCGGAAAAGCGTGCGCGGCAGGCGCTCGGCATCCTCCCAGGCTTCGACGTTGGGATCAACCTCCATCTCGACAAAGCGGCGCAGGCTATCGCGCCAGACCTCGTGATCAGCGGTGTAGTACGGACTTGGTATCATGACCGACATCCCTCCGATGAGCGGAAGTCACTATAGGACGGTTGCGACTGCACGGCACTGTCTAACAGCTAAAATATTCTTACATATTACTAGTATGCCAATAGAATGCTCATAGAGGTCTGACTCAATTTTGGATTCCAATGGCTTGCCCACACTAGAAGCACAGTACAGTGTGACGCGATCGACGCGCGCGGCGGGATAGGCGAAAGAACCCTACCCCCGTTTCTCCTCCGTCCATTTCGGGCGAGGGTGGGTGATGATAGTTTCGACGGGAGAATAGTCGAGATAGCCAAGCCGGCCAACGGGGCGTAGCTTATTCCAGGCTACTATCCCGTTCTCGATCACGCGGTCGTCAATATGAATGCCTATGACCTCGCCAAATACCACGCTGTTGTCGGCCGGTGCGATTGAGCGCAGGCGCGTGGTCTGCACGTAGCGGCATTCGAGATGCACTGGGCTACCGGCCACGCGCGGCGGCCTGACCACCTTGGACGCCTCGGTCTGTAGCCCAGCATAAGCAAATTCGTCGACCTCGTGCGGCGCCGGCACTGAGGTGGCGTTCATGGCCTCGACAAGCTCTTGCGTGACCATGTTGACCACAAACTCACCCTGCGTTTCAACATTATGCACGGTGTCCTTGAGCCCGCCCTGCTCGTGGTGGCCAGAGGCCGCGAACATCACGTGCGGCGGCGTGTAAGAGAGCGCATTGAAGAACGAATAGGGCGCTAGGTTGACATTGCCGTCGGTGTCCATCGACGAAATCCAGCCGATCGGTCGCGGGACGACAAGGGCGTTAAACGGATTATGCCGCATACCATGCGGCTCGCCGGGCTTGTAGAACATGCCTTCCCTCCCACAAAGAAAAGCCCCTCCCGCCGCGACGGCGGGAGGGACCGAATTTGTGCGCTTAGTTGACCTCGAACAGGCCGGCCGCGCCCATGCCGCCGCCGATGCACATGGTCACAACCACGTTCTTGGCGCCGCGGCGCTTACCTTCGATAAGCGCGTGGCCGGTCAGCCGAGCGCCGGACATGCCATAGGGGTGCCCGATAGAGATGGCGCCACCGTCGATATTGAGATTTTCGTTGGGGATGCCGAGCTTGTCGCGGCTGTAAATTACCTGCACCGCAAAAGCCTCGTTGAGTTCCCAGAGATCGATGTCATCCATGGTCAGGCCGTTGCGCTCCAAAAGCCGGGGTACAGCATAGACCGGCCCGATACCCATCTCGTCGGGCTCCAGCGCCGCGACACTGAAACCGCGGAAAGTGCCGAGCGGCTCAAGGCCGCGCTGCTCGGCGAGCTTGGCATCCATCACCACGCAAGCCGAAGCACCATCCGAGAGCTGGCTGGCATTGCCGGCAGTGATGAAGCCACCCTCGCCGATCACCGGTTGCAGGCCCGCCAGGCCTTCCAATGTCGTGCTCGGTCGGTTGCCCTCGTCCTGCTCCAAGGTCACCGCCTGTTCGCTAGTCTCGCCGGTTTCCTTGTCGGCAACGATCTTGACGCTCGGTAGCGGCACGATCTCATCATCAAAGCGTCCAGCCTGCTGCGCCGCCGCTGTGCGCATCTGGCTTTGCAAGCCGTATTCGTCCTGGACCTCACGGCTAATACCATAGCGGTCGGCCACCACCTCGGCGGTCTGGATCATGCTGTAGTAGATCTCGGGTTTGTGCTCGTCTAGCCATTCGTCATGGCCGCGATAACTGTTCTGGTGGTCGTTCTGCACCAGGCTAATTGAATCGAGACCACCGGCAACCATCACCGGCACGTTGTCAACGATTACTCGCTGCGCCGCCATGGCAATGGTTTGCAGACCCGATGAACAAAAGCGATTGACCGTGGCACCGCTAGTGGTCACGGGTAGGCCCGCACGCAGCACCGCCTGGCGGGCAATATTGCCACCGGTGGCACCTTCCGGGATAGCACAGCCGAGCAACACGTCCTCAACCTCCTCCGGATCGACGCCGGCACGCTCGACCGCATGCTTAATCACATGGCCGCCGAGTTCGGCACCGTGGGTGTTGTTGAAGGCACCGCGATAGGCTTTGCCGATCGGCGTACGTGCGGTTGAGACGATGACGGCTTCACGCATGACTGCACTCCCATTGTGATAGCGTATCGGCTATTCGTTGAAGGTCTTGCCCGCCTTGGCGAGCTTTTCAAGCAGCGGCGCCGGCCGCCAGGCCTCGCCATGCTCATCGTGATAACGGCTGACTGAGTCGTACACCTTGTCGAGGCCCGTGCGGTCGGCATAGAACATCGGCCCACCACGATAGCGCGGAAATCCGTAACCGTTGCAGTAGATGACGTCGATGTCGCTGGCACGCATAGCGATGCCCTCTTCGAGAATCTTGGCGCCTTCATTGACCAATTGATACATGGTGCGCTCGAGGATCTCCTCGCGGCCGATCTGGCGCCGGGTGATGCCTTCCTCCTCGGACTGAGCGTCAATTAGCTTTTCAACCTCGGGAGCGGGGATCGGCGTCCGGCTGCCGGCTTCGTAACGATACCAGCCGGCGCCGGTTTTCTGGCCATAGCGACCCTGCTCGCAAAGCGCATCGGCCACGGGTGAGTCGGACTGGTTGAGGCCGAACTCCACCATCTTGCCCTTGCGGATACGCCAGCCGACATCGAGGCCGGCGAGGTCGCCCATGGCAAAAGGCCCCATGGCGAGACCAAAGTCATACAACGCGCCGTCCACATCCTGCGGCAGGGCCCCCTCGATCAGCATGCGATAGGCTTGGCGCGCATAATGATGCAGCATGCGGTTGCCGACAAAGCCATCGCAGACGCCGACGAGCACCGGCACCTTGCCGATCTGCTTGCCGACCTTCATGACGGTAGCGATGGCTTCCGCCGAGCTCTTTTCGCCGCGCACGTTCTCCAGCAAGCGCATGACATTGGCGGGGCTAAAGAAGTGCGTCCCGATGACGCTCTCGGGGCGGCTCGTCGAGGCCGCGATCTCGTTCACGTCTAGGGTCGAGGTGTTGGTCGCCAGCACCGCGCCGGGCTTGGCGATGGTGTCGATCTTGGCGAAGATCTCCTTTTTTAGACCCATCTCCTCGAACACCGCCTCAATCACCATGTCGGCCTCAGCGATATCGTTGTAGTCTAGGCTGGGCTTAAGCAGACCCATGCGAGTCTCAACGTCTTCGGCCGTGATGCGCCCCTTGGTAGCCGTGCTCTCGTAGTTCTTGCGAATGATGCCGAGACCCCGGTCTAGCGCCTCCTGACTCGCTTCGACCATGGTCACGGGGATGCCCGCATTGAGAAAGTTCATGGCGATGCCGCCGCCCATGGTGCCGGCGCCGAGGATGGCCGCCGTCTTGACGTCCACGATCGGTGTGTCGCGGGGCACGTCGGGAATCTTATTGGCAGCTCGCTCGGAGAAGAACATGTGGATCATGCCGCGTGCCTGTTCGGATTGATGGCATTGGTTGAACAGCTTGCGCTCGCGTGCCATGCCTTGGTCGAAAGGAAGATTCACCGCCGCCTTGACGCATTCGATGATGTTGAAGGGAGCAAGATTGCCACGCTCGCGCCGCACAATGGACTTGGCGAAGTTGTCGAAGAATGCCGGGTCGGACGGCGCGGCGGCGCTGTTATCGCGTATCTTGCGCGGCCCCTTACCCTCTGCCAGCAGGCCCTCGGCGTAGGCCACCGCGGCATCGGTGATATTGCCCTTGGCCACGGCATCGATGATGCCGAGGGCTGCCGCCTTGTCGCCATTGACAAAGCTTCCGGAAGCGATCATCGGCAGTGCGCGCTCAACCCCGATCAGACGCGGCAGGCGCTGGGTGCCACCGGCGCCAGGCAGCAGGCCAAGCTTGACCTCGGGCAGGCCGTAATTGGCCTTGGCGTGACCGCAGCGATAATGGCACGACAAAGCAACCTCGAGCCCGCCGCCGAGCGCATTGCCGTGAATGCCGGCAACGGTGAGCTTGGCCGAACCCTCCAGTGCGTCGAGCACGTCGAAGATCGAATGGGTCGGGTTTTCCGGCGGATTGAAGAACTCGGAGATATCGGCGCCGGCGATAAAGGCGCGACCACCACCAACAACGACAATGGCCTTGACCTCAGCGTCCGCCTCGGCCGCCGCGACGCCCTCACAGATGCCCTTCGGCACGCCCACCGAAAGCGCATTCACGGGTGGGTTGTTGACGGTAATGACGCCGACCGCACCGCGCTTCGAGAAATCGACCAGATCCGCCATGAGGCCCGCGTCCTTTGCAAGAATGGGAAAGCCCCGGCAAGAAAGCCCGCTGGGCACCCCGCGTCAATCGCTAATGCGGAAGGGCCGGTCTGCGCTCAGCGTATTGACACAGCCCACGCGGTTACATTGCGCGAGGCAGGAGCAAGCCGCGCCATCTGATGCGACTGCTTCAGGCGCCAGTAGGGAAGGGAACCGGCGTGACTGAGGACGAAGGGTAAGCGGGTATAACTGACCCCGTGCTCGCCGGATATTCGCCCCGCGGTTGGGACTTGCCGCCTGACCTAGGGCCGAATGTTGCGGCAAACTACTGATCTCAAGTAACACTTTCTACGCCGCACCCAGCCTTTTCAAATATGAGTAAACACGGGTGAAGTCGGCGCCCGGCATGGCGTCGTGCATGGCAGCGAGAGTCTCGCCCACTTGCCGCGCGACCTTTTCGCGGGCGCCGATGCGCTCGGCTTCAGCCAGATAGAGCGCCACGTCCTTGCTCAGGAGATCAACCGTGAAGCCAGCATCGTAGCGGCCGTTCAATATGCGGGTCGGAAATTTATCTGACGTGGCCGTGTTTTGGCCGCTGGAGACGTTGAGCACGTCGATGATCACTTTTGGGTTGAGCCCGTGCGCCTCGCCGAACAGCACGACCTCGCTGGTGGCAACCATAGCGACGCCCGAGAGCAGATTGTTGAGCAGCTTCATGGTCTGGCCCTGGCCCGGCGCGGGGCCGATGTAGAAGAGATTCTTGGCCATGGTCTTGAGCGCCGGCGTGGCGCGCTCAAACTCTGCGGACTCGCCCGAGACCATCATCGCCAGGGTGCCCCGCACCGCTCCGCGGGTGCCGCCCGAGACCGGCGCATCGAGATAGGTGATACCGGCTTCGGCCAGCAGCCCGTGTACGCGCACTGCCGCTTCCGGGCCGATGGTCGAATGGTCGAACACACAGCCCGTCCAGCCACTCTCCACGATCTCGCTTGCCACTGCCTCGACCGCCGAGCCATCAGGCAGTGACAGCAGCGCCACACCAGCACCGGCCAGCGCCTCCGCCACCGAGTCGGCGGCCGTGCCGCCATCGGGCAGCCGCTCGGCCGTGCCCGCGGCATCGTACCCGATCAGAGCATAACCGGCGTCCGCCAGCCGCGCCGCCATACGCGCGCCCATCTGCCCGAGCCCAATAAAGGCGGTGCGCATGGTTTTGCTCCTCACTTGCATGCTTGGTTCAGACCGTGCCAGCTTAGCAGCCGCATATTGCAGGGAGGAAGCCCGTGAGAGAGATCGAAAGTTTCGAGGCCATGCGCGCCCTGGTCGGCGAGGAGCTTGGCGTCAGCAGCTGGGTCGATGTGACCCAGGAACGTATCGATAAGTTCGCCGAAGCAACGGGTGACTTCCAATGGATCCACGTGGACCCAAAGCGTGCCAAGACCGAGCTGCCGGGGGGCAAGACTATCGCCCACGGCTATCTCACGTTGTCACTGGTGCCGATGATGATGTACGAGATCTACAAGATCGTCAACGTCACCCACGGGCTGAACTACGGCGCCAATAAGATTCGCTTCACAGCGCCGGTGCCAGCGGGCGTGCGCGTACGCGGGCGCCTGCGCATCAAGAACACCGAGGACATGCCCAATAACGGCCTCAAGATCTTCGGCGAGGTCACGGTTGAGATAGAAGGCGCTGAGCGCCCCGCCTGCGTGGCGGAAACAATCAGCGTGGCCTACAGCGCCACTTAAGCCGCGGCGAATGTAGGTTGTGCCTTGGATCGAGTTACAAGAATACCTAAGTCTGTAACCGCTCGCGTAAAGCGACCTTGACCACCTTACCATAGTTGTTCTTAGGGAGCTCGTCGATAGCAAGGTAGGACTTAGGGCGCTTGAAGCGAGCAATGTTTTCCAAGCATAGCACATCCAGCGCCACGGGGTCGATGTCGACCCCCTTTTGCATGACCACGAAGGCCACTACCTCTTCGCCCCATTCGGGATGAGGGCGCCCAACCACCGCAGCTTCGCGCACATCGGCGTGGCGCAGCAGCACTTCCTCAACCTCACGCGGATAGATGTTGCTGCCGCCCGAAACGATCATGTCCTTTGAGCGGTCACGCAACGTCAAAAAGCCATCTTCATCGAGCACCCCGACATCGCCCGTGCGCAGCCAGCCGTCGCGCAGGGCCTCGGCTGTCGCTTCCAGATCGTTCCAGTAGCCGAGCATAACCGCAGGCCCCTTGACTTCGATCTCACCCACCTCGCCCGCCTCCAGCGCCTGGCCATCCTCGCCGGTGATGCGCAGCTCGACCGCGCTTTCCGCGAGGCCGACCGATGACAGGTACTCACGCGACTCGTGCCAGCGGCGACTCAGCGCCGTGATGGTCATGGGCGATTCAGCCTGGGCGTAGATCTGGATAAAACGCTGACCCATGACTGCGATAGCCTTCTCGATATCGGCGAGATACATTGGCCCACCGCCATAGATCACGGACTTGATGCCGTCGCCGTCCATGCCGCGCACCTTGGCCGCATCCACTAGGCGACGCACCATCGTCGGGGCCGCAAACAGCGAGACGTTGCGCAAGGTTTGGGCTAGATCCAGAACCTCGGCTGCGTCAAAGCCGCCGGACGCGGGCACGACGTGGCGGGCGCCGGCGCGCACGTTCTGAAAATTGTAGACACCGGCGCCATGCGACATGGGCGCGGCATAGAGGATAGCGTCGCTGGGCGCGATCGCCTCGACGTCCATGACATAGCACAGCGCCTGCACGACGAGATTGCCGTGCGACAGCATAACGCCCTTTGGCCGGCCCGTGGTACCGGAGGTATAGAACAGCCAGGCGAGATCATTCTCTTTGCGTGATAACGGCCGTGGTGGTCCCTTGCCTTCCCGCATCACAGCATGCGCCGACTCGTCTACGGAAAGGACGGTGGCGTCGGTATTCAGCACAGCCGCGGTGGTAGCGTCGCAATAGACAACCTTGCAGCCCGCATTATCGAGAATCCACTCCGCCTCGCGGGGATGCAGCTTGGCATTGATTGGTACCACCGCCGCGCCCAGCCACCAGATGCCGTAAAGCACTTCGAGATACTCGATGCGGTTCTTCATGAGGACGCCTACGCGGTCACCAGAGACAACGCCGTAATCACGCGCCAGCCCACCCCCCAGCGCCGAAGCGCGACGGGCAAATTCCTGATAATCCGCCACCATCCTCTGGCCACAAAACAGTGCTGGCGCCTCTGGGCGCGTGTGGGCGGTGCGATATAACCACTCAGCTAGATTCATAGCCGGCTACATGGCCGTAATGCCGCCGTCGAGCACGAATTCGGTGCCGGTCATAAACTTCGATTCATCAGAGGCCAAATAGACGATACCCCAGGCGATGTCGTCGGGCTCGCCCATATGGCCGAGAGGAATCTGGCGCTCGAGCTTGGCCTTGGTCTTGGCGGGATCGGGTGAGCCCTCGTACATGGCCTTGACCATGGGCGTGTCGATAAAGGTCGGATGCACCGAGTTGCAGCGGATGTTGTAGCCCTGGCGCGCGCAATAGAGTGCGACAGATTTGGTCAGCAGCCGCACCGCACCCTTGCTGGCGTTGTAGGCGGCGAGGTTGTGGCCACCGATCAGCCCCGAGACAGACGAGATGTTGACGATCGAACCACCCGCCCCGTCCTCGCGCGAGGTCTGCTTGATCGCCGCGACACCGTACTTACAACCGAGAAAAACGCCGTCTGAATTGACCGCCTGGGTGCGTGTCCAGTCCTCGAACGAGGTCTCCTCGACATTGCCCATCTCTGCGATGCCGGCGCTGTTGACCAGCACATCGAGGCGGCCATGACGGGTTAGCGCCACCTCAACCACCGCCTGCCAGCCGGCCTCGTGGGTGACATTATGCTCGAGAAACAGAATGTCGCCGCCTATCTCCGCCGCCACCGCATGGCCCGCTTCGGCCTGGATATCGGTAATCACTACCCGCGCACCCTCCTCTACCATGCGCTCGGCACTGCGCCTGCCGATGCCCGATGCCCCGCCCGTGATCAATGCGACCTTGCCATCCAACCGTGCCATGCCGACCCCCTATGCTGCGTCCGGGACCACGATACGCGCCTGCATAGCTTGACTCAATTGGCACCTCACGCCCAAATGTGCCGACATGAGGGACGCCGTGACCACAACACCATCAGCCGCAGACACACACCCGCGCCAGCGCGCGACGGTGCTCGATTCCGAGATCACTTATGTCGATACCGGCAAGACGGACGGCCGCCCGTTGGTGTTCCTACACGGTAATCCGACCTCGTCCTATCTCTGGCGCAATATCATTCCGCACCTGGCCGAGGGCAATCGGTGCTTGGCACCGGATTTGATCGGCATGGGCGATTCCGGTGGCGCGTCGAACGACGACTACAGCTTTGCCACCCACGCGCGTTATCTCGATGCCTGGCTTGCAATCATGGACCTGCGCGATACAGTCTTGGTAGTGCATGACTGGGGTTCAGCGCTGGGCTTCCACTGGGCCTATCGCAACCAGGACCGAGTCGCCGGCATCGCCTACATGGAAGCCTTGGTACGCCCGGTCCGCTGGGCCGACTGGCCCGACAGCGCACGCGAGTTCTTCCAGGCGCTGCGCTCGCCCGCAGGCGAGGAAATGGTACTGGAGAAGAACCTATTCGTGGAGGTGCTGCTGCCGCGCGCAATATTGCGCGGGCTGACGGATGCTGAGATGGCGCACTACCGCAAGCGCTACACGCAGCCCGGCGAGTCGCGCCGCCCGACGCTGACTTGGCCGCGCCAGATCCCTATCAATGGCGAGCCGGCAGACGTGGTGGCCATCGCCGAAGCCTATTCAGCGTGGATGGCGGCAAGCGACCTGCCCAAGCTTTTCATAAATGCCGAGCCCGGCAGCATCCTCGTCGGCGAGCAACGCGAGTTCTGTCGCGCCTGGCCCAACCAGACCGAGATCACGGTGCCTGGGCTGCATTTCATCCAGGAGGACTCGCCTGATCAGATCGGCGAGGCGGTGAGCGACTTCGTAGCGCACCTCGGCTAAGGCGTTGCACGAGACTGGCTGTTTTTCTCATCTTCGGCCAATACAAGTCTTTGACTATTAAACAAAAATCTGTACCTAGCTTATTTCGTAATTCCCGGTGCCACACGTTCGGTGACCAGGAGATAGACTCCGGCGAACAGAGAATTCACTGACTGGCACCTAGCCCCTCGTCCGGCAAATGAAGGGGCACGCGGAGAAACGGAGGATTCGCGTTTGACGGATTTGATGAGGGATGCCAGTCAACGGCGGTACCGATCAGACGCAATACCTTCGCGCTGCCACGAGGGAGGGCGCCGGAAGACGCCGAATGTGATCGCCGGAATCGCAAATGGTACTCGCCCTTGCAAAGCGCCCGCGGCCCTGCCCACAATGTGCCACGGGAGGGCGATTATGCGTAGTCATCATGATATGGGCGGTGAGCCGGCCGGGCCAGTCGAGATCACCGAGGACGACTACGACGTCTGGGAGAAGCGCATCGACGCGCTGCTTTCCTTGCTCATCCAGGAAGAGAAGATCATGCGCGTCGACGAGCTGCGCCGCGGCATCGAGGCACTGGCGCCAAATGCCTATGCGTCTTTGAGCTATTACGAGCGCTGGATTGCCTCCATCGCCGCTATTCTCGTCGAAAAAGACGTGCTGGGTCAGGACGAGGTCGACGCGCGCGTGGCTGTAGTGGCGGCGCGGGAGGGCGAAGCATGAGTCGCTTTGCCGTCAGCGAGCGCGTACAGGTCGCCTTCCACGACCCGCCCGATACCCCGCGCAAGCCGCATCTGCGCACGCCCTGGTACGTGCGTGGCAAAAGCGGTGAGATCGAGCGCATCTGCGGCGAATTCCGCAATCCCGAAGGCCTGGCCTATGGTGAGGACGGCCTGCCCAAGCAGACACTGTATCGCGTACGGTTCTCCCAATCCCATCTCTGGCCAGATTATGCGGGCCCGGCTCACGACTGCGTCGAGGTCGAGATCTACGAGCATTGGTTGGAGCGGACGTCATGAGCGACGAAGTCAGGCACCGTCACGGTGTCCACGATCCTCATTACCGCCACCTCGCGATCGCGGTGCACGAACTGCTTGTCGAGAAAGGCGTGCTGAGTGAGGATCGAATTGACCGCCAGATCGTGCGCATGGATGCACGTAGCCCGGCCGATGGTGCTCGCATGGTGGCCCGTGCCTGGACCGACCAGGCGTATCGCGCCCGCATGCTCGCTGACGGTAGCGCCGCGGCCGAGGAAATCGGTCTCGTCGTCGACGGTACCCTGTTGGTGACAGTCGAAAATACGGACGCGGTGCACAATCTTTTCGTCTGCACACTTTGCTCCTGCTATCCGCGCTCGATTCTCGGCTTACCGCCGACCTGGTACAAGGCGCCGGAATACCGCAGACGGGTGGTGCGTGAGCCGCGCAAGGTGCTGGCCGAGTTCGGCGTCAGCGTGGCGGATGACGTCGAGCTGCGGGTGCACGATTCCACCGCCGATATGCGCTATATTGTACTGCCACGCCGACCCGACGGCACCGAGGGCTGGAGTGAGGACGCGCTTGCCAAGCTTGTGACCCGGGACAGCATGATCGGCGTTGGTCTGCCTTTGTCGCCGGAGACCGCACAAGCGGCAGAGTAGGGCACAAGCATGCTCAAGGTTTGGGGGCGGCGCAACTCGTCCAACGTACAGAAGGTGCTGTGGTTTTGCGACGAGGCGGCGCTACGCTTCAAACACGAGGAGATCGGCGGCGAGTTCGGCCGTACCGCCGATGCCGACATGCTGGCGCGCAATCCCAATGCCCGCGTCCCCACCATTGAAGATGATGGTTTCGTGTTGTGGGAGAGCAACGCCATCCTGCGCTATCTCGGAGCAAAATATGCCTCCGGTGCCATGTTTCCGACCGAGCTCAAGGCCCGGGGCGATGCGGACCGCTGGATGGACTGGCAGCAATCTACGGTACTAGCACCGCTGACCACCATCTTCTGGGGTCGGGTGCGAACGCCCGAGGCCTACACTGAAGAGCAGATCGCGCAAGCCGAAACGGCGGCCGTGCAGCTCTGGAAGATTCTCGATACCCGCCTCAAGGGACGTGACTGGATCATGGGCGATACATTTACCATTGCCGACATACCGCTCGCCATCCTCGCCTGGCGTTGGTTTTCGCTGGCCAAGGAACCGCCTACCATGGCGGCGCTTGACGCCTGGTTCGTGCGTATCCGTGCGCGTCCCGCATTTGAGGCCCGCGTCTCCAGCATACCGCTCACCTGATAGCGTGGACAGACACCGTAGCTTGCGGCAGAGTTCTCCCTATGCATGACTTGGTAATTAAAAATACCGTCATTTACGACGGCAGTGGCGAAGCGCCGCAACATGCCGCGCTCGCCGTTAGCGAGGGCCGTATCGCGGAAATCGGTAGTGATGTTGGAGCCGGCCGCGAGGTTGTCGATGCGGAAGGCTTGGCGCTGGCGCCGGGTATCATCGACACCCACACCCATTACGACGCACAGGTCACCTGGGACCCCTGGCTAGACCCCTCCTCACGTCTCGGCGTGACCACGGTGGTGATGGGCAATTGCGGCTTTACCGTAGCGCCCTGCAAGCCGCAGCACCGTGCGGCCACCGCACGCAATTTATGTAACGTAGAAGGCATGTCGATCGAGGCCTTGCGCGAGGGCATGCGCTGGGAGTTCGAGAGCTTTGGCAACTATCTAGATCATTTGGAGAGCCGTGGCGTTGGCCTCAATGTTGCGTGCTTTGCAGGCCATTCCTCGATTCGCACCTGGGTGATGGGCGACGACGCTACCGAGCGCGCGGCCACTGCGGACGAGATTGCGGCCATGGCAGACCTGGTGCGCGAGGCGATGGCAGCCGGCGCTATCGGCTTCGCTACCTCGACTTTCGAGGGCCACAACGGCGCCGGTGGCGTGCCCATGCCCTCGCGGCTGGCAAAACAGGACGAGTTGCAAGCGCTCGTCGTCGCCATGGCCGAGGGCGACCGCGGCACCTTCATGCTCACGCGCGGCTCAGGCTCGCGGCTCAGCTTTCTCGAATCCCTTGCCGAAATGGCGCGGCGGCCGGTAATCGTCGCAGCGCTACTGCACAATCCTTTGAACGACCAGACAACGACGCGCGCAATGCAAAAGATCGCCGAGGCCAACAGCCGCGGGCGCGAGCTTTACGGCCAGGTCTCCTGCTGCCCGCTGACTTTGGATTTCACCTTGTACAACCCGTACATGATGGAGGCGTTCGACTCCTGGAAGCCAATCATGGAAGCGGAGCCGGAAGACCTGCCACGCCTGTATCGCGACCCGGAGCTACGCGCCGCCGTGAAAGCCGAGATCGCCGAGCCGGGAAAAATAACCGCGTTCACCGGGGACTGGAGCGGCATCAAGGTCGCCGAGGTCGCGAACCCCGCCAACCGCGACAAGGAGGGTCGCGATACTGCCGACCTGGCAGCGGAGGCGGGCGTCGATCCACTCGACTGGATTCTCGACTTCGGTCTCAGCGAGGACATGAAAACGACCTTCGCCTCGGTGCTCTTAAACGCCGATAGCCAAGCGGTGGGTAAGCTGCTCAGCGACCCCTACAGCACGATCGCCTTGTCGGACGCCGGCGCACATCTCACCTTCTTTTGCGACGCCGGCTTCGGGCTGAATCTCTACGGCAGCTGGGTGCGCGAGCGTGGTCTGTTTTCGTTGGAGCGCGCAATCTACGAGATGACCGGCCGCCAGGCGGACATCTACCGTATTCGCGGCCGCGGGCGCCTCAGGCCCGGCGCTTGGGCCGACATGATGCTGTTCGACCCGACGACCGTAGCGCGGTCGCCCAACCTCCGCGTCCACGACCTGCCGGCCGGCGCCAGCCGCCTGGTCTATGATGCCAAGGGCCTGCACGGCGTCTGGGTCAATGGCAGCCACATTGCCGATGCTGGGGGCCTCATCACCAACGGCGCGTTGCCCGGCATGGTAATCCGTAAGTTCGATAGCTAAGAGTCTGAGACAAAGGCCTTATAGGTCAGCGCCTCGGAGGTCTCCCAGAATCGTCGCGCCATAGTCTCGGGTTTCGAAGCGTGTAGCAGCCTTTACAGATCGTGCGCTCGATATCGTTACAGACCCCGTCCTCTCTTACTTAGACGTCCCCTCAGTACCGGGCCGCCACGGCGCATTTCACCCTGTTCAGCCGCCGCCGTGCCCACTAATGCCGTAATCGAATGCCCAGGCCATACCGTCCCGGGTGGCTCCGGCCGGGCTGTACTCGCAGCCGACCCAGCCACGATAGCCGAGACTGTCGAGCAAGTTGAACAGATAGGGATAGTTGATCTCGCCATTGTCGGGCTCGTGGCGACCGGGAACACCGGCGATCTGAATATGGTCGATTAGCGGCAGCGCTTCCTCCAGTTCCGCCGCCAGATTACCACCCATGATTTGGCGGTGATAAAGATCGAACTGCAAGAACAGATTGTCGCTCGCGACCTCATCCATGATGGCGCGTGCCTGATCGATGGTGTCGAGAAAATAGCCCGGCATGTCGTGCCGGGTATTGATCGGCTCGATCAGGGCGCGTACGCCGCGCCTAGCGCATTCCGCTGCCGCCCAACGCAGGTTGTCTATAAAGCACACATGAGCCGCCGCCGCATTGCCATCCGCCCCTAGCATGCCCGCCATCACGTGCAACCGCGGACAACGCAGGGTCTCGGCATAATCGAGCGAGCGGTGCACACCGTCACGGAAATCCTCCTCCCGCCCCGGCACCGCGCCGAGCCCCCGCTCGCCCGCTGCCAGATCCCCAGGCGGCACGTTGAAAAGCACCAGTTCGAGCCCGTTGGCGAAAAGACGCTCGGCGATCTCGCCGATACGCCACTGGTAGGGAAACTGGAACTCGACCGCGCCAAAGCCGCAATTTGCTGCCCCCCGAAACCGCTCAAGAAAATCCAGCTCCGTGAACATCGTGGAGAGATTGGCGGCGAAGCGCGGCATTGGCGTAGCGGCGCCCTCAAGCCGCCGGGTTGCGCGGCAAGGCTGTCTCCACGAGCCGCGCAAAGAAGCTCGCCCCAACGGGCAGGATCTCATCGTTGAAGTCGTAGTGCGGGTTATGCACTGTGACGCAGGCGGGACCGTCGCCATTGCCGACGAAGGCATAGGCACCGGGCTTTTCCTCAAGAAAGAACGAGAAGTCCTCCGAGCCCATGACGGGCGGTTGTGCCGGCGCCTCCGCGCCCAGCACGTTGGCCGCAACCTCACGCGCAAAGGCGGTCTCCGCGTCGTGGTTGCACGTCGGCGGGTAGCCCTTGCGGTAGGAGAAAGCGACGCCGGCACCGTGCGCCGCGGCAACGCCCTCGAGCACCTCACGCATGCGGCGCTCAGCCATCTCGCCGACGGCGCTGTCGAAATGCCGCACCGTGCCGCCAAACTCCACCGTATCGGGAATCACGTTGAAGGCATCGCCAGCGTGCAGCGTGGTCACCGATATCACCAGAGTCGCCGAGGGATCCGCATTGCGCGAGACGATGCCCTGCAAGGCCGAGATCATAGCTGCAGCAGCCGGCACCGGGTCGGTAGCCATATGCGGCATGGCACCGTGGCCACCCTTGCCCTGGACGGTGACACGGAACTCGTCCGCCGCGGCCATCACCGGGCCAGGCGACAGCGCGATGGTGCCCGTGGGCAGGCCCGGCATATTGTGCACGCCGTAAATGGAATCTACCGGATAGCGCTCGAACAGCCCGTCGTCGATCATCGCCTTGGCACCAGCGAAGCCTTCTTCCGCGGGCTGGAAAACGAAAACCACGGTGCCAGCAAAATTGCGGTTCTCGGAGAGATATCGCGCGGCTCCCAGCAGCATCGCCGTGTGCCCGTCATGGCCACAGGCATGCATCAAGCCATCCTTGGTAGACTGATAGGATAGGCCCGTCTCCTCCGTAATCGGCAGGGCATCCATGTCGGCGCGCAAGCCGATCGCAGGCCCGTCGCCATTGTGGATGACCCCCACCACACCCGTCTTGCCTATGCCTTCCGCGACCTCGTCGAGACCAAACTCGCGCAGTCGCTCCGCGACCACCGAGGCTGTGCGATGTTCCTCGTAGGCCAGCTCGGGATGGCGATGAATGTCACGGCGCCACTCGCGCATGACATCGTGGAATGCCGCTATTCGATTGACGACTGGCATGGCCACTCCTTGCTGGTTGAGCATCTCCAAAGTACCGGACGTTAGCACGGGATCAGCGACTTCGCTACGCGCCATGTCGCGTGCCAGTGCGAGGCTATTTCACAAGACCCGAACGCGACTTCGATGCTATAGAGATTGGCAAATTTTGGGGCAGGCTTGCAGCTGGAGGCAAGTGGGAACCATGATTCCCGGTATGGGCATCAGACTGGCGGGCAGAATCTCGGAGGCTAGTATTCTAGTGATCGAGAACGATGCCACCCAGATGCAGCTGGTGACAGCCATGCTGAAGAGCATCGGCGCTGGCCGTGTCGCCTGCGCGCAATCGGCCGAGGACGCCTTCGCGGTCATCGGCTATCCAGAAGCTGGGCCGAAGACGCACCCGGTGGATCTAATCCTGATGGATGTGGTCCTAGCTGACAGCAACGGCATTGATCTGTACCAACGACTTGCCGCATCGCCGGCGATGGCGCTGGTGCCAATCATCATCATCACTTCCCTCTCCGATGCCGAGACACTCAAGGACGCCTTCGATGCGGGAGCCGCCGACTTCATTACCAAGCCGATCGCCGATTACGAGCTTGAGGCACGCGTCAGTGCGGCTCTCGGCTGGCGGCGTTCAATGCTGATCCGCATAGAGCGGGAGAATGAGTTGGAAAAGCGGGAGAAGGAACTGGTCAAGGTTACCGAGGTCCTGCAGCAGACAAACGAGCGGTTACAACTCTTGTCGACACGCGACGCACTGACGGGTATCGCCAACCGCCGCGGGCTGAACGATTTTCTCGAGATGGAATGGCGCCGCGCCGCGCGCGAGGAAGGCAGCCTATCCCTGTTGATGATCGACGTAGACGATTTCAAGAACTTCAACGACACCCATGGGCATCAGGCCGGCGACGAATGCCTCTGGATGGTCGCCCTCTGTCTTAAGGACTGCCTCCATCGCGGCGCCGATATGGTTGGCCGCTATGGCGGCGAAGAGTTTCTTGCCGTGCTCCCCGATACACCGATCGAGGGCGCGATGAATGTGGCCGAGGTCATGCGGCAAAGCGTGGAAGAGAAAGGTATTGCCCACACCGAGTCCCGCACGGGCGCAGGCGTGGTTACGGTAAGCGTCGGTGTCGCCTGCGGTAAGCCGAAAATGGCAATGGTCTCTGATAGTTTGCTAACCGCCGCCGACACCGCACTCTACGAGGCCAAAAGCCAGGGCCGAAACCGTGTCGTCACCGCGCCAGATTTGGTGACGGCGGCTTAGGCTTTCTTGCGATAGACGGCACCCTCGCTGACCACATAATCGACCCGGTCGTCAGCTAGCGCCTGCGCGCATTCTTCTGGCGCATTGATAATCGGCTCCTCGTGAGCGTTAAAGCTGGTATTGATCAGCACCGGGATGCCACTGGCCTGCTTGTAAGCAGCGAGGATATCGTAATATAGCGGGTTGGGCTCGCGCTCGATAATCTGTGGCCGAGCGGTGCCGTCAACATGGACGACCGCCGGGATACGCGCACGCCATTCGGAGCGCACCGCGCAGGTAATGGTCATGAAACGGGCGGCATAGGAGAGCCCGTCACCAAGGACGAAGATCTCGGCCGCATCATCGGCCGCAACGACGGGTGCGAAAGGCATGAATTCCGTGCGCCCGAGCCTGGCGTTGAGAACGTCGTTGATGCGACTATCGGTTGGCGCTGCAAGGATGCTGCGCGAGCCGAGCGCCCGCGGCCCGTATTCGCCACCGTGGCTGAAAATAGCGACCGCAGCGCCCTCTGTCAGCAACTTCACCGCGGTCTCGACCGGCGCCCCAGGCAGAGCTTCGAGGCGGGCATCGCCGGCAAGAACGGTATCGGCCTTGCTACCCCAATCCCTCCCCAGATAGAGCGTATCGAGACGCCAGCGGCTCGCAAGCCAGCGCTCGAAACCGTCGCGGGCGAGCAAGAAATCGAGCACGCCGCCAGCCGCCAAACCAGCATCGCTCATCGCGGGATAGACGAAAATCTCATCGACGTCCGTTTCCTCGGCAAGGCGTTGATTGAGTCGCACATTGCCGAAGACGCCGCCAGCCAGGCCCAGATTGCGTACCGGATGGCGTGTCAGCAAGCGTCGCACCGCGGTCAATACGGTCTCTTCCAGCAGAGTCTGGACGGAAGCAGCAACATCGGCAGGCTTGGCTCCATCTGCCAAGGCGAAGATATGCCTACGCATCGCCGTGTAGTTCTCGAAGTCGCTATTAATACAGCCCTTATTATCTACAGAAAAATGTGTAGCTAATGACTGGTACAGCGTCGGTTCACCGAACGCGGCGAGGCCCGTTAACTTCCCCTCGTGACGGTTCATACGATAGCCGAGCGCCTGCGTAGCATAGCCATAGGCCAGACCCAGACTGTCAATACGCTGCGGCTCGAGAAGCCCCGCATCACCACCATGCAAGGTCTCGATGGCACCATCACGAAAGACGCGATGGCTGTATTGTACGTTGTCGCCACCGCCGTCGGCGGTGTAGAGCAGCGCCTCATCCCAGTCCGTATGGAACAGGGTAGGCAAGGCATGGGCGCGATGGTGATTGTAGAAAGTGACCGGAATGTCAGCGCGAAAGCCCTGCTCGCTCCTGAAGCGCTCGACGTTGAAGATTCCTGCTGCGTCCGTGCACCTGGCGCGGATCAGCTCGCGCTCCATGCTCTTCTGTTTTTGCTTGCCGAGCGCCTGGCGAACTTTGCCTTCAACCCAGCGCCCGCCGGAGAAATGGTTGAAGTAGTGCCAGGGAAAGACGGCCCGGCCGAGTGCCACCGCATCAACATCAACACGGCCCGCACCGACTACATCAAGGCATGCGTCGATTGCCTCGCCGGGGATGCGGCCACCGTCGATCTTGCGCCGGGTCAGGCGTTCTAGCTGGATGGCCGCACGCATGGCATAGTCCTCGAAGAGAATCGCCACGGCATCGTGGTGGCCGGAATGAACGCCGAGAATGAGCATGTGTGATAGCACCGGAGAAGGGGCAAAAACGCGTCCCCCTCATGCCAAATTTTTGCTTCACTCGCAATGCGCCGCGATATTTTTATGTGCGAACGTACTGCTGCCCAGTTCCCCTGTCATGGCAGCCGATGAGCTATATATCGCTTTCGAAAGTGCGCCCCAGGTCAGCAGAGATGAGGCGTTGTTTCACGTCCCCACCGTCTGGCACGGGCGTTGCCGCGTGCCGATCTTGGCTTAGCCCTCGCGGATACCACGTGCAACCTCGGCGGCCCGCACCAGCGCGGTCAGCGTATCATGGGTCGGCGTGTCCACGCCTGCAGCCTTACCGGCGCCGGCGATGGCACCGTTGATGGCGTCTATCTCGCCCGGGCGACCCGCATCCATGTCCTGCCACATGGACGGCCGGCCATCGCGAATCTTGCTGCCGAATGCGTGTACATAGGCAACCGCGTCGTCGAAATCGAGGCTGATGCCTTTGGCGCGCGCTACCGCCGCGCCCTCGCTGGCACAAGCCGAAGCCACGGCCCAGGCATCGGCGTCGTCAAGCACGCCGCCCGCGGTCAGACCGGTCAGGGTGCAGACGGCGCTGAAGGTACCGTTGCAGATCAACTTCTCCCAGATTAGCTGGTGAATATCGTCGAAGCATTTCACGTGGAAGCCCGCGTTTCTCCATACCTTGGCGATGGCTTCGAGGCGCAACGTCACCGGGCCTTCCATCTCACCCAGGCGAATCATCTCCATGCCCTCATGGCGGGCATGTCCCGGCGCCAGCATCTTGGCGCCGAAGCCACCGGCTACGCCGATGGTCACACGCGCTGCGCCGAGCGCCGCCGCCGCCGCATCACCACTGCCGAGACCGTTCTGGATGGTCAGCACGGGCGCCTCGGGCGCCAGCATGCCCACCACGCTTTTAGCCGCGGCCCTAACGTGCCGTGCCTTGGTGGCAAGGATAACAAGCTCGCAGGCGCCCACCTCACTCGCTTCCGTGGTGGCGTTCAGAACAACCGTATTGTCGCCGCTGGCACCCTCGATATGCAGGCCGTTCGCGCGAATCGCGTCGACATGCTCCTGCCAGACATCGACCGCCCAGATCTCGTTGCCGGCTTTGGCCAACAGCGCCGCATAGACCGAGCCCATGGCGCCACACCCCACCACCGCAATTTTCATGCTTGCCTTCCTCCCGTCATAACGGCGCACAGTGTGTCCGAGCTGGCGGGCCACGGCAATGGCGTGCTATCGCTCAGGCCTCAGGTAGGAGTAAAACATGCGCGAATATGAGATTGAGCTCGGCACCGACGATGGCAACATGGACTGCTTCGTCTGCCATCCCGACGAGGGTGGACCTCACCCGGCGGTGATCCTGTACATGGACGCGCCCGGCATCCGCGAGGAGCTGCGCGACATGGCGCGGCGCATCGCCACGGTGGGCTATTTCGCGATGCTACCCAACATGTACTACCGCACCGGCCGCGAGAGTCATTACGGCTTCGATCTGTCGCGCATCCGCGTCGACGATGGCGAGCAGAAAAAGATGTTCGGCGTCATGAACAGCTTGAGCAATGCTCGTGTGGTTGCCGACACCGGACCCATGCTCACGCATATCCGAAGCACCGAGGCCGCTTCTGCAGGCGCCGTCGGCTGTGTCGGTTATTGCATGAGCGGGCAATATGTAGTCTCGGTCGCCGCGGCCTTTCCGGACGACTTCGCCGCCATCGCTTCGTTCTACGGCGTCGGCATCATTACCGAGCGGGACGATTCACCACACCTCAAAGCGGAGCGCATCAAGGGAGAGCTTTATCTCGGCTTCGCCTCCGACGATCCTTACGTGCCGCAAGACCTGCTCGACCGCATGCCGGGCATCTTCAAGGCCGCTGGTGCCAATGCCCGTATCGAGGTCTACCCCGGCACCGAGCACGGTTTTGCCTTCCCGCAGCGCCCCGTCTACAACAAGCTGGCGGGCGAGCGTCACTGGCAGCGTATGCTGGCGCTGTTCGATCGCCGGCTACACGACTGAGGGCTTACCGAAGATTGACGACAGGCTGTAAAGCTCTGCGCAAGCTCATCACCGCAAGGCCTCGACGAGAAGAAAATATCGACGAGGGCGGCGTCAATCTCGGCCGATTTCATCGATCCGACTCCAATTCAGCCCAACATGATCTAGCATAGCCACTCACTGGCAGAGCTCGCGAGGACGCAATGATCCCCAACCGTTACCCTACCCTCGACTTCGGTCTCAGCGAGACCGTGAACATGCTACGCGAGTCGGTAGCCGATTTCACGGCCGAGGAGATTGCGCCACGGGCAGCGGCAATCGATGAGAGCAACAATTTTCCCAGCGATCTCTGGCGCAAGCTGGGCGATCTCGGCCTGCTCGGCATTACCGCCGATGAGGACTATGGCGGCACCGGCATGGGCTATCTCGAGCAAGTGGTGGCGATCGAGGAAGTGAGCCGTGGCTCGGCCTCCATCGGCTTATCCTATGGTGCCCACGCCAATCTTTGCGTCAATCAGATCAATCGCAACGCCACGCCAGAGCAGAAAGCGCGCTACCTGCCCAAGCTCATCTCGGGCGAGCATATCGGCGCGCTGGCCATGAGCGAGCCCAGCGCCGGCTCGGACGTTGTCGGCATGAAGCTGCGCGCCGAGAAACGCGGCGAACGCTACATTCTCAACGGCAGCAAGATGTGGATCACCAACGGCCCCGACGCCGATACCGTGGTGGTCTACGCCAAGACCGACCCGGAAGCGGGCAGCCACGGTATCACTGCCTTCCTTATTGAGAAGGGCTTTCCCGGCTTTTCCACGGCCCAGAAGCTCGACAAACTCGGCATGCGCGGCTCCAACACCGGCGAGCTGGTGTTCGAGAACTGCGAAGTACCCGAGGAGAACGTGCTCGGCGAGGTCGGCGGCGGCGTCGGGGTGCTCATGAGCGGCCTCGACTACGAGCGCACGGTGCTAGCCGGCGGGCCGCTCGGCATCATGCAGGCCTGCATGGACATCGTCGTGCCCTATGTGCACCAGCGCGAGCAGTTCGGTCGGCCGATCGGCACTTTCCAACTCATGCAGGGCAAGCTCGCCGACATGTACACCACCATGAATGCATGCAAGGCTTACGCCTATGTCGTCGCCAAGGCCTGCGACCGCGGCGAGACCACGCGCAAGGATGCCGCTGGCGTGATTCTCTATACGTCCGAGAAGGCGACCTGGATGGCACTCGAAGCGATACAGGCACTGGGCGGCACCGGCTATATCAACGAAAGCCCCACGGGGCGCCTACTGCGCGATGCCAAACTCTACGAGATCGGCGCCGGGACGAGCGAAATCCGCCGCATGCTCATCGGCCGGGAGCTTTTCGAGGATACCGCTTAGCTATTAGCGACAGTGACCTATTAATTTGGGCATGATTGACGCTGACGGACCGGCCATCCAGTCTACGACTGTGCGGCCGGATAGCCTCTCTCTATACTGACAAACGCTGAGACGAAATTCCACATCGTCAAAACCCACATCTCGAAACACATGGCGATAGGCGTTGATATAGGTTGTTTAGGCTGCGAGCGAAGGCCGCAACACCATCTTGTTGCGGGCCACCGATGAAGCTCGTGCGGGTGATCGAAAGCACCAGCCTGTTGTGTGGTTGGCTGGCAGCAGCAGCCTTCTTTACCCTCGGACTGATTGTCGGCTACGAGGTTTTCATGCGGTACCTTTTCCTGGCGCCGACGCGTTGGGTAGAAGAGGTCGCGCGCCTGCTCCAGATCTATGCCGTCTTTCTAGCTGCAGCCTGGCTGGTGGCGCGACGCGAGCATATTCGCATCACCGTGCTCGCCGCCGCCCTGCCGCCGCGCCCGCGCCTTTGGCTGGCGCGCCTAGCTTTGGCCGTGGTTGCGCTGATCGCCAGCGCCGGCGCCTGGCATGCCGGTACCCTACTACGCTTCTCGGTGGAGATGGAGCAGTTCACCGATTCGACCGTCGGCCTGCCCATGTGGCTGCTTCAGGCGCCAGTGGTCGCCGGCCTCGGCCTCGCCAGCCTGCAGGCGCTCGCCACTCTGTGGCGCAGCTTCCTCGAGCCTGAGCGCCTCGTCGAAGCAGCGGATCCCGCGAGCGTATGACGCCATGGAAGCGCTGCTCGTTTTTCTCGCTCTCTTCGCGGTACTGCTGATCGGCGTCGATATAGCCTTCGCCCTCGCGGGTCTCGGCCTAGCCTTGCTGCTGATCGGTGGCTTTTCGCCGCTGATTATGCCCCAAACCATGATGGCTAGCATGGACAACTTCATCCTGCTAGCGGTGCCATTATTCATCCTGATGTCGAATGTTCTGTTGCGCGGTGGCGCTGGCGACGACCTCTTTGCCGCGGTGCAGAGCTGGGTCGGGCACTGGCCTGGCGGGCTCGCGGTGGCAACCATTCTCTCATGCGCCCTTTTCGCCGCTATCTCCGGCTCCTCGGTGGCAACTGCGGCGACCGTCGGCACGGTAGCCATTCCGGCCATGGCGGCGCGTGGCTACGACCGCCGCTTCACCTATGGTCTGCTAGCGGCGGGTGGGACGCTCGGCATTCTCATCCCGCCGTCGATCCCGATGATTGTCTATGGCGTGGTGATGTCGGAATCGATCGTCGATCTGTTCCGCGCCGGCGTCGTTCCCGGCCTTATGCTTACGGCCCTATTCGTGGCTTATTCCGTGCTGCAGGCGCGCTTTGGCGGTGCCTGCCAGCCCGAGCCGCGGGCCGATTGGCAAACCCGGCGTACCGCTAGCTTACGCGCGGCACCAACGCTAGCGCTGGCCCTAGTCATCGTGTTCGGCATCTATTTTGGTGCCTTCACGCCGACCGAGGCAGCTGGCGTCGGCTTCCTGCTGGCAGCAGCCATCACCCTCGGCTGGCGGCGTAGCCTACTCCCGGCCGATCTGGTGCCTATCGCGCTCGAATCAGCGCGTACCTCTGCCATGATCTTGTTCATCGTCGCCGCCGCCAGCGTCTTCGGTAAGGCGCTGACGCTCTACCGCATCCCGCAGGAGGTCACAACGCTGGTGGTAGGCAACATCGCCTCGCCCGAGCTGTTCATAGCCGTCACCTGCGTCCTGCTGCTGGCCATGGGCTGCGTACTGGAAGCGCTTTCCATGATGCTGCTCGTGGTGCCCGTGGTGCAGCCGGCTCTATCTGACCTCGGCGTCGACCCGATCTGGTTCGGCGTCATCTTCACCATGATGATCGAATGTGCTCTGATCACGCCGCCGGTAGGACTTAATCTCTTCGTTATCCGTGCCGTTGCCAGCCAGTCGCTCGGCGCCGGAGAAACAGCTACGGTCGGCGATGTCGTTCGCGGGACACTACCCTTTGTCTTGCTTATCCTATTCGCAGTCGTCTTATTGATTGTCTGGCCCTCGATTATTCTAGCCGTTATCCACTAAGGAGACACACATGTTCGCCGCTCCGCCAGTTATCGAGACCCGCGTCTTCAGCCGTATGCCCGAGCGCTTCCGTAAGCCCAATACGCGTAACGAGTGGACCGATATCATGTTGCTCGGCGGTACGGCGGACTGTTTTCTCGAAGGCCCATCCTTCGATGCCGACGGCAATCTGTGGCTAGTTGACATTCCCTTTGGCCGTATCTTCCGCGTCTCGCCAGATGGTGAATGGACCTGTGCAGCCGACTATGATGGCGAGCCAAACGGTCTCAAGCTCCATGCCGACGGGCGGATCTTTATCGCCGATCACAAGCAGGGAATCCTGCAACTCGACCCGGCCACAGGCGCTGTCAACCCAGCACTCGACCGGCCACGGCTCGAACGCTTCAAGGGCTGCAACGATCTTTTCTTCGGCGCCGACGGCACACTCTATTTCACCGACCAGGGGCAGACCGGTCTGCATGACGCCAGCGGGCGTCTTTACCGCTTGCGCACAGACGGCGGCCTTGATCGCGTACTGGAAGGAATTCCGAGCCCGAACGGCCTAGTAACCAATCTCGACGAAAAAATTCTCTATCTCGCTGTGACCCGTGACAACGCGGTCTGGCGCGTGCCCATGTTGCCGGGCGGCGAGGTTACCAAGGTTGGGGTCTTCGTGCAGATGTCGGGCGGCCTTGCCGGCCCCGACGGCATGGCGCTTGATGTCGCCGGCAATCTGGCAGTGGCCCATGCGGGGCTGGGAACGGTGTGGCTGTTCAGCCCTCTTGGAGAGCCGGTCGCACGGGTGCGCAGCTGCGCCGGCGTCATGACCACCAATGTCGCCTATGGCGGATCCGACAACAAAAGCCTTTACATCACCGAATCCGAAAGCGGCAGCATACTCGTTGCCGAGATGCCAGAGCCCGGCCGCAAGATGTACGGTTGAGGCCGAGCCGGAAGCGCCGCAACAAGTCTAACGCGCGTCGAGGAAATCCAGCACCGCCTGGGCGGCAGCGGTGCCGTGGCTCAACACCACACCATGGCGGGCACGGGAGAACAGCATCAACTCAGCGCCGGGCACCAGAGAATGAGTATCGGCGAGCGTTAGCGGCGACAGGAAGGGGCTCGAATCGCCGGCAATCATGAGTGTGGGCGTGTCGATACGTCCCAGCTCATCAGAGAGATCGACCTCGGCCAGCATGTCGCCCTGGCCGAGCACCACATCGCGATTGCAGGCTGACTGAACGGCGTGGAACCAGTTCCATTCGCGTTCGCTTATGCCACCAGGGAAGAAGCGCCGACCCATCATGGTTTTGGACCAGGCGACCATGCCATCGTTTTCGATCTGCTGGCGCCAAGCAAGCAGCCCCGAGACAGCACCGCCTTTGTGCGGCGCGGTGCACGAGGTGAGGCTCAAGAGAGCCTCGCCGTGGTGGATGGCAAGGTAATAGCCGAGCGCGCCTCCCATCGATTCACCGACGTAATGGAACTGCTCGGTCCCAGCTGCTTTAGCCACGGCCAGGGTATCGGCGGCAAGACCCGGTATCGACCAGTCGTAGCCGACACCGGCGCTTGCCGAACGGCCATAGCCGCGCACGTCGAAGCGCACCAGGCGGAAGCGCCGCGACAGGACAGGCCACCACTTGCACCATATGCGGTGATCTATACCGACGCCATGGTGAAACAGAACCGTCTCGGGTGACTCCACCCATGGCGGGTTCAGATCGATAATGTCATACCAAATATCACCGTTGGCGGTTTGCAGCATGCTCATGCGCTGGCTCTCCCTGAAAGCTATCGACCACCTTTGGTATAGGCGGAAGTGGCATGCCTTGGCGAGCCCGCTATGATAGCGCTCCCCGCAACCCTGCCCAGACTGCCATGCCCCGCTCGCCCCGCCCCAAGGATGCCGCCACGCTTATACTGCTGCGTCACAGCCATGGCGCAGCGGAAGTGCTGCTGGGCCAACGTAACGCCAGACACGCCTTCATGCCCAACCGCTATGTCTTTCCCGGCGGGCGCGTCGACGCCTATGACCACCGGGTACGCGTCGCCAGCGAGTTGAGGCCCGAGGTGCGCGACCGCCTTGAACGCGCGACAACGCCGGCACGGGCGCATGCGCTAGCCGTAGCCGCGGTGCGCGAGACCTGGGAGGAGACCGGACTGCTTCTGGCCCAACCCCTGCCTTACGGCATGTCCTCAACCAAGCGGGCGCCGTGGGACGCTTTCACCGAGCGCGGCTTAGCGCCCGCATTGGATTGCCTTGACTACATCTATCGGGCGGTGACACCGCCGGGGCGGCCACGACGTTTCAATGCGCGGTTCTTCTTGGCAGATGCAGCCAATGTCAGCGGCGAGTTGGCCGGCGACGGGGAGTTGCTGGATTTGCGCTGGGTGGCGCTTGACGAAGCGCTTTCGCTGCCCATCCCCCAGGTCACCCATCTGGTTCTCGAGGAAGTGCGGCGCATCATGGACACACGGCCTGATACGCCCAAAAACCGGCCGTTGCCGCGCTTTCAGACGGTCAACGGCCGCTTCGTCTTCGATCACGAATAGGCGCTATCCGCTCTCAACCCGTCCGGCCTTGACCTCGGTGCCGGCGGGCATATCCTCGCCCGCCACCAGCCAAAATCTATCGCCGCCGCACGCCCGGCCACGGCCGTTGCTGATCGGCTCCGCCAGGGTATAGATACGGTCGATATACTAGTCAGTGCGGCGGTTGAGGTCGGGACGGTCGTTCTCCACGTAATCGGGCCGCCAGGACTTTCGCCCTACACAAATACTGACGATCGACAGTGCTGAAAACACGAGCATCTGATACCGCCAATCGAACTCGGGCATGGCCAGCAGCAGAAGCCCGGTAACGCCAGCCGAGACGCCAAACCAGAGGAACAGAGTTCCTGGTAGTAGGGCCCCGATAATCATGAAGGTGACGCCGGCGATCCACCAATGCCAATACTGAACCTCGGTGAAGAAGGCGGGATCCATTTCCATGGCTTAGGCTTCCCGATTCCAGGGCCCGTCGCCACCGCGCGTGACCCCAACCTGCTTGCCAAGCTCAGCGACACCGGCCACCGCTCCCATCACGTCTAAAGCCTTGAGCGGCATCAGCATGACCCTTTCGTTATTGGCATTCCCAATCGCTTCCAGGGCCAAGTCGCCGTTCTCAACGGATCCACACTTGCGGTTTATGCGGAAAAGGCAACCGCCACCACCGTTGCCACTGCTACAGGCCGTGTTTGCATGGTCCCGTCCACTACCAAATTTCGAATAATCTTTTCACTCGATGGCAGAATGGTCAAATAAACGCCGATATCGCGTTTTAGAGACGGAGGGAAAACATGGTCAAGATCGCAACTTTTGAGACTAACCTTTACCGTATTCCGTTGCCGACACCCGTGCGAGGTGCCAGCACGGGCATCATGAGCGACTTCGACATGGTCATGGTTCGTCTAACCGATGACGATGGCGTCGAAGGCACAGGCTATACCGCCGTGATGCTGGGGCAAGGGGCATCCATCGCCACCATGATCGACACGGTTTACGGCGACATCGTCAGCGAAGGCGATCCGCGCGCGATTGAAGGACTTTGGGCCAAGATGTGGAAGCGCCAGCACTATGCTGGACGCGGCGCGCCGGCCAGCTTTGCCATCGCGGCGATCGACACGGCGCTTTGGGACTTGCGCGCCCGCGCTTTCGACGAGCCTCTCTGGCGCCTGCTCGGCGGCCACGATCCTGCGGTGCGCGCTTATGCCGGCAATATCGACCTCAATTTCCCGCTGGAGAAGGCCGTCGAAGGTGCCTGCCGCAGCGAAGCGGCAGGATTCCGGTCGATCAAGACGCGCCTGGGCAAGCCGACCTTGAAAGAGGACTTGGCGCGCATCACCGCCGTCCGCGAAGCGCTCGACCCTGACACGGAACTCATGGCGGATGCCAACGAGGCCTGGCGGCCGGACCAAGCGTTGCGGGCCTTGCGGGCACTGCGCCCCCTGGATCTGGTATGGGTGGAGGAGCCTATCACCCCTGACGATTTTTCCGGCTATGCGCATTTGCGCGCCCATGGCGGTGTGCCGCTGTCGGCCGGCGAGAACTTGCACACACTCGCCGAGTTTGCCCAACTCATCGGCGCCCGCGGCATCGACTTTCCCGAGCCCGACCTGACCACCTGCGGCGGCATCACCCCGTGGATGAAGGTCGCGCATCTGGCCGAGGCGAATGCCCTGCCGGTAACCTCCCACGGCGCCCACGATATTCACGTGCACCTGCTCGCGGCAGTGCCCAACGCGGCCTATCTGGAAGTGCACGGCTTTGGCCTCGACGCCTATATGGCCGATCCGCTGGAGATGCGCGATGGGCTGGCGATCGCGCCCGAACGTCCGGGACACGGCATCACCTGGAATTGGGGCGCACTGTCTGCCCACCGGGTGTGACTCGCTATCAGATAGCTTCCGCTGTGAAGGCGAGCTTGTCTCCCGCAGTCAGCGCACGGTGCAAGAAAATAGCGTATTTTTCGGTTTTCAACACCTCAGCCAGGCTCTCGGTCCTGGTCCGATCGGTGCTGGGCACAGGGAACTCGTGTTCAGCGAGGCCGTCGCGGAGTTGTAGTCGGCCGCCCAAGCCGCAACATTGCCGCGTAGGGTGTGTCGGCGAAGGCCGGCACGCCAAGTTCGGCAAGTGCACCGACCAGCGCGATTGTGCGGCTACCCTAGCCGCCAGCAATGAAAAAAACAGCTTCACCCGGCGCGACGGTCGTTACGCCCATGGTCGGGCGGTTCGCAAAAAATACGACCCGGGTCGAGCTGCCCGAAATCACTGATCCCCGCCTGGCCCATGACCACGTCAATCTCACCACGCAGGATGTCTATGGCGTGCGTCGCGCCCGCCAAGCCGCCGACCGTCACGCCGTAGAGTGTCGAGCGCCCGAGGAAGACGAACTCGGCGCCGAGGCAGAGCGCAGTCAACACGTCCGAGCCGCGCCGGATACCACTGTCAAACATCACCGTCATACGCTCGCCGACTGCCGCCTTAATGGCAGGCAGTACGTCGAGCGGTGACGGCGCCCGGTCGAGCTGACGGGCGCCGTGATTGGAGACGATGATACCGTCCACGCCCATATCCGCAGCCCGCACAGCATCAGTCGTGCTCATGATTCCCTTGAGCACCAAAAAGTCGGGCCAGAGATTGCGAAAATTCTCGACATCGCGCCAGGTTATCGGCGCCGGCGTCTGCGTGGCGACCAGGTCTGCGACCTGATCAGATGTCGGATCGTCACCCGCATAAGCCGCCCAGTTGGCAAAGGTCGGTTTGCCGTTTTTGAGATAGCCGGCCAGCCAGTGGGGATGGCGCAGCGCCTCGATCTTGGTGGCAAGTGATAGCTTCAAGGGCCGCGAGAAGCCGTTGCGCCGGTTGCGCTCACGTTTCGCATGGATCGGCACGTCAACGGTGAAGACCAACGTCTTCAGACCGGCCTCGTGAACGCGGCGAATCATATCTTCCGATATCGCCTTGTCGCGTGCCGCATAGAGTTGGTACCAGCCGTGATCGGGCGCCAGCTTGCCCAAATCCTCAATCGAGCCCGTGCTCGCGCCCGACAGGATGAAGGGAATGTTCGCCTCGCGCGCGGCTTGGGCCAACATCATATCCGCGCCAGGGCGAAACAACGCCGCGAGCCCGGTCGGCGCGATGCCGAACGGCGACGCATAGTCATGCCCGAACAGCCGCGCCGTCTGATTGCGCGTGGCGATATCAACCAGATACTGCGGGATCAGCCGGTGCCGGCGAAACGCCGCCTGATTATGGTTGAGGCCGTCCTCGTCATCGACGCCACCCTCGATGTAGTCGAAGGCTATCTTCGGCAGATAGCGCTTGGCCATGTGCCGCAGATCCTCGAGATTTATGGCGTCGCAAATGTTCATGACACTCCTCAATAGGCCGGCGCTATAGCATGCATGGGCTTAGGCTGGTACCGCGAATCCGACTAACAGATTTGCGCCCCGGGGATCAGGATTGTTGAGCCGGTCGTGCGACGGTCTTCAAGATCAGCATGCGCCCGGGCTGCGTCCCGCAAGCCATAACGCTGGTTGATCTCGATGCGCAGGGCGCCGTCCGCAATGAGCTTGAACAGCTCCGCCGCGTTGCGCGAGCGCTGTATGGGGTCCTTGACAAAACAGGCAAGCCCGCCACACGGGTGACATTGAGCGCCTTGGGCGCCAGCCGCGTTGTCTGCAAGAGTGGCGTTGGGCCAGACGACTGGCCATAGCTCACCATCCAGCCGCGCTCGGCCAGGACATCGATGCCCTTGTCGAAAGTGTCCTTGCCGATGGCGTCATAAATGGCATTGACGCCCTTGCCCTGGGTCAGGTCCATGGCTGCCTCGGCAAAATTTATCTTGCGATAGAGGATGGGATGGTCACAGCCGTGCGAGGCAGCAAGCGCAGCCTTGTCGGCATTCCCAACCGTGCCGATGACCGTGGCGCCGAGATGTTTGGCCCACTGGCAAAGCAACAGGCCGACCCCGCCCGCCGCGGCGTGCACCAGTACGGTGTTGCCAAGCTTAACAGGATACAGCTCACGCACCAGATAATGCGCCGTGAGCCCTTTCAGCGTCGCCGCCGCGGCGGTCTCGTCCGAGATGCCGTCCGCCAACTTGATCAGCCGGTCGCACTGGATGAGGCGCCGCTCGGCATAGCTGCCGAGCATCATACAATAGGTCACACGGTCACCCTCGGCAAAATCGCTCACACCAGGACCGATGGCCTCGACAGCGCCCATGCCTTCCATGCCGAGCGTCACCGGAAGTTCGCGCAGAGGATAGGCGCCAGAGCGTTGGTTGACGTCAATGAAATTGAGCCCGATGGCACCGTGACGGATGCGCACCTCACCGGGTCCGGGATCACCGACCTCGACCTCCTCCCAGCGCATCTCCTCGGGCCCGCCGGTCGCGTGGATACGTATCGCATGGCTCGTTGTCATGTGCCGCACTCCTCCAAAGAATGGGACTGGACCATTGCCTAACCACAGGTCAGAATCGCAGCGCCACCGCAAGGACAAAAGGATCCAGCGCATGAAGCTCTACGATTTCGGCCCTGCTGCCAACTCCAAACGCGTTCGAATGTTCCTGGCTGAGAAGGGCCTTAAGCTTCCCACCGTAGAGCTCAACGTCCGCGACGACGAGCAATTCAAGGAGCCCTTCACCTCGATGAACCCGTTCCACTGCGTGCCTTTCCTTGAACTCGACGACGGTACGGTGATCGCGGAATCGATCTCGGTATGCCGCTATCTCGAGGAGCTACATCCTGAACCCTCGCTATTCGGGCGCACGTCAGCCGAACGCGGCATCATCGACATGTGGACCCGGCGAGTTGAGCTCGACGGCTTCCTGCCACTGCTTCATGCGACGCGTAACGACATGCCTCTATTCGCCGGGCGTGTCGTGCCCGGCACGCGCACCGATCTCGCCCAGCTGCCAGCCATGGTCGAGCGCGGCCAGGAAATGGCTCATGTCTTTTTTGGGCGCCTCGAGCCACACATGCAGGACAACGAATTCATTGCCGGCGCGAACGTAAGCAACGCCGACATCACTGCCTGGTTCGTGGTCAACATGGCCAACCGCTTCAAGATGGGTATCGGAGAGCGCTATCCCGGCATCCAACGCTGGCACACCATGTTCTCCGCCCGGCCAAGCACAGAGGCTTAGCACCCTTACGACAACCGGCTAATGCATCGTGGCAAGCATTCCAGAAGACTTCCCGATTTCCGGTCTGAAAGCAGCCCGGATCGATGGTGCCCATATCGGCCTATCGGGCGAGACTATCACGGACACGGGCCACACTCACGAGGCAGGTTAGATTCTTACTTCTATTTCTGCATGACGAATAGTTGCCAGGGATTGGCTTCGCTATCGGGATCTATCATTATCTCGATCAGCGCGGGGGCGTTCCGTTCTATGGCGGCGGCAAGCACTGGGCGCAGGGCTTCCGGGTTGTCGACGCGCGCGCCGTGCACGCCAAAGCTCTCGGCGAGCGCCACAAAGTCCGGGTTCTCGAGCTCTGAGGCGATGATGCGGTCCTGGAAGCGAGTCCGCTGGTCACGGCGGATATTACCGTAGGCCGAGTTGTTGAAGACCAGCACCACGACGCCAAGGTCGTGCTGCGCCGCGGTCGCCAGCTCCTGCACGCCGAACATGAAGCCGCCATCCCCCGCCACCGAGATTACCACCCGGTCCGGGTTGGCCGCTTTAACGCCCAGCGAGGTCGGATAGCCGAAGCCGAGCGTGCCCTGGTAGCCGGCAGTGATATATTGCCGCGGCCCTGCCATGGGCAGGCCGTAATAGGACGCATAGCCGACTTGGCAGAGCTCCTCGACGAAAAAGCCGTCGGCCGGCATGATCTCGCGGATGACATCGAGATAGCCCATCTGTGGCTGCAATTCCTGCAGCCGCACCTGCGCACGGTCCTTGGCTGTAGCCGTCTCGGTCCGGCGCCCCGCGCCGGCCGGGCGAATACGCCCGGAAAGCGCCGCCGTGGCCTCGGCTGCATCGCCCAAAATGCCAACCTGCGGCACCAGGCGCGCGAGCTCTTCCTCGTCGATATCAATGCGAATGAGCGCCGGCGGCGGGCGCACCTCGGTGATAGCATTCATGAAGCCGCGCCAGCGCATATAGGGCAGCTCGAGCCGCGTGCCGATGCCGAGCAGCACGTCGGTCTCGCGCCACAGCACCTGCGCCGCCAGCGCCGAGACCGCCAGCGCATGGTGCTCGTCGATGACACCACGTCCGGCGCGGAACGACCCTACTGGCGCGCCCAGCGCCTCGGCCAGCGCCAAGACCCCGGGCCCAGCATGGCGGGCGCCGCCACCGACCAGGATCAGCGGCGCGCGGGCACCGTTCAGCAGTGCCGCCGCCTCGTCGAGGGCAAGCGGATCGGCGCGGGGCGGGCGGTCCGCGCCGGCGGGCGGCAGGAAACACACCTCGGCGCTCTCGCCCATGGTGTCCCAGCACATCTCCAGCGCCGCCGGGCCGGGCCGGCCCGAGAGCATGGCGCGGAAGGCGCCCTCTACCGCTGCCGGCACGTCCTCCGTGCGATCAATATGCGTCGCCCATTTGGTGATCGAGCGCAGAGTGGCAAGCTGGTCGGGGATCTCATGCAGGTGTCCGCGCCCCTTGCCGAGAAAGCCAGACGGCACCTGGCCCGTTAGGCAGAGCACCGGCTGGTTGGTGGCTAGCGCCGTGCACAATGCGGCGCCGGTATTCAGCACGCCGGGCCCCGGCACCACGGAATAGACGCTCGGCTTGCCGGTCGACTGCGCATGGCCAAAAGCCATATAGGCAGCCGCCTGCTCGTGGCGCGTCACCACGGTACGAATTTTATCCCGGACGCCGTAAAGGGCGTCGAACAGGGGATAGGTCTGCACGCCGGGCACGCCATAGACGGTGTCGATGCCGTGGGCAATCAAGGCTGCGACGATAGCCTCGCCGCCGCACACGGTCTCAGGTGCGCTCATAGCTGCTGTCGCAAGAAATCGAGCACACTAATCACGGCATATTGCCGTACCCGGTCGCGATCGCCGGGCAGGCGCACGAGGCGACTTTCGGTGCCACGTTCGCGCGCCAGGCCGAGATAGACTGTGCCGGGCCTCTCTCCGCTGGGGTGATCGCGCTCGAAGATGCCGGTGGTCGCCAGCCCGATATCGGCGTCGAGCGTCTCGCGCACTGCCACCGCCATGGCGCTTGCCGCCTCCGGCGTCGGTTGTGCCGCAGGTAGGCCAAGCGGCGGCTCGCCCTCGAGCGGGCTGACGACGGTTCCACGCAGCACATCGTCGGCGCCAGGCACCAGCGCCAGACGGGTACCGGCGATGCCGCCGGTAACCCCCTCGGCGACCGCCAGTGTCAGGCCCTTTTCGCGCATGGCCCCGATCACCACCGATTCCATGGTCTCGTCATCGGTGCCAAAAATGATCGGCCCGAGCATGTCGCGCAACCGCGTTTCCTCTTCGGCGAGTACGGCTTCGGCAGCGGCCTCGTCGGCAGCCTTAGCCGTAATGCGCACCTTGATACCCTCGATGCCGCTAGCCTGAAACGCCAGCGTCGGCGAGCCGAGGCGGTCGAGCTCCGCGATACGCTCGGCTAGAATTTCAGCCAAGCCTGATTCTGTCTGGCCCCAGGTGCGCACGACGCGACTGCGGATCACCGCTGTGGTACCAGCTCGGCGCCGCAGGTCGGGCAGGATGGTGCCCTCCATCATCAAACGCATCTCGAAAGGCACGCCGGGCACGGCATAGATCACCTTGTCACCGACCGGGCAGATTAACCCCGGCGCGGTACCGGGCATTTGCGGGATGGCGGACGCGCCTTCTGGCATGTCGGCTTGGCGTAAATTGTTAGCGGCCATGGGGCGACCGCGCGAGGCGAACAGATTGCGGATGTGCTCGGCCATGGCCTCGTCGCGCAGCAGCGGCACGCTCATGATCTCGGCGATGGCCTCGCGTGTGATATCGTCCTGGGTCGGACCCAGCCCACCGCAGGTGATCACCGCATCGGCGCGCGACAACGCGAGGCGGATGGTCTCGACCATACGCACCTGGTTGTCGCCGACCTTAGTCTGGTAATAGGAGTCGATCCCCGCCAGGGCCATCTGGCCGCCGATCCAAGACGAATTCGTATCGACGACCTGGCCGAGCAGAAGCTCGGTGCCGACCGCCACCACCTCGCAGCGCATGTTTCCTCCGCATCCCGAAGCCACGCGCCGGCATCTTAGCGGCGCACAAGCAAGGAAGCGAGGCTCGCCGAATGCGGTGTTATTAATTAGTGACTGCCACCTATTTACCCACACCTATTCAGGTGATTTCAATATGTTATATAAAACCAAAAATTTTTCTTTCTGTATAACTACGCTAATTATATGAATTCACGGAAAAAATAGAACATTAATTAGTAACTGTTACCTTTATCTTGCGGTATATAAAGAAAATTATGGAACGAACTCAATCTCTCTTTTTGCCTGAATATCAATTTCTTGTATCGGACACACGGTGCCGGACACCGCCTCGCGACCGAGCGCATTAGGGCCTCAGTTGAAGTGTAGCGCTGCCGGGGGTAGGTGGTCGGCGTCAAGGCAGCACCAATCGGCGACTTCAATGCCAAGGTCGGCGAACAGTGGACGCAGAATGGCAACGCGGCGAAAGGGGGCATTGCCGAGGGCGTCGCTGTCACCGGCGCGGCTGCGCGCGGCAAGCCCCTCTATCGCGGCCTTGAGCGTGGCGAAGTCGTCGGCCATGGCGACAGTCGCGGCGCCCTCGCCAGTGATGTTCCAGGACAGACTGACGGAAAGCCAGGCATCGCCCGCGGCGGAGCGCGCGCCAAGGCCACTCACAGTGTCGCGCAGGGCAAAGGTCGCCCGCCAGTTTTCGCCGTCGCGGCGCAAATTTCTGTCCTCGACGGCCAGGCCGGCAGGCGCCGCGGAATCGGAGCGCAGCCGCGCAACGCTGCCACTGCCATCGCCGCGCAAACGCCCGCGCAGCACCAGGCTACCGTCAGCAAAAGGCTCGCAAGTGAAGCCGAACTCGTCGCCGTCGGCGCGCACCGCGCACGGTGTCACCACCTCGCGGACCACTGTGGCGCCGTCGCGCAGGCGCGCATCGAGGCGCTGGATATCCACCAGGGCCATGAAGTTACCCAGCCCGGCAATGGTCTGGCTCACCCAGAAGGGCTCGACAGACGGCATGCCGGCAAAGGACGCCGGCACTCCCCAAACGCTCTCTGGCCGCCGCTCATAGAGCGGCTCGTAGGTATCGTCGAATTGCAGCAGAGCGGGCGTGACCAGCGCCCTGAGCTCAGCGAGATCCATCTCGCCGTCCACGCGGCCAGTGCCGTAGCCGGCTTCTGCAAATGGGTCGTAGTCCGCGAGATCTGCGCTAGCGAGGGCGGCCCCTGCAGGGAAGCGTGCCTGCCAGCCCGCCACGACAGAGGCGGCGAAACGGTCGCGCGCGCCGTCGCCCGCCTCGGCAAGCTGGTAACCGCTGGTTAGACGGTAACGCAGCGCCGCCACCAGACCGTCGCGCCGGCACCCCACCGCATCCTCCGAGGCCTCGCACGCCTGTTGCCAAGCCGCCTGATAGGCGACGAAATAATTGGCGCGATTTGTCGACTCGTCAAAGGATTCGGGAATGTCGAATGGCACCGTGGCATCGATACCGTAGAAACGCTCGCTGGTATGGCGCAGCAACGCCGCCACCTTAATGTTCGTATTGCTCTCGGCCCAGGGGCGGTCGGCATAGATCAGCGCATGGTTATGGTGGCAGGCGAGGCAGAGCCCGCGGTCAACATAGCCCACCGTGGGGTTACCGCCTTCACGGTAATCGCTGATGACCTGATAATCGAAGCGCCCGGCGGCCTCATTGTAGCTGATCGCCTCGACCGAGTTGGTGCGCGGCTGATAGCCGAGATAGAGCCTGTCCTTCATCATCAGACCCGATTCCCCCGCGGTGGGCGCCGGCTCTGTATCGACGGCACCGACCGCCCGCGGGTAGCGGAAGAAGTCCGGCTCAGCCTCGTGGCGGTGCAGAGAGCGGCCGATCGGGTGCAGTACCCGCTTTATGGGCTCCCGGAATCCGGGTCCAAGCCGCGCGGCGATGCGCTCGATTAACGCCTCAAAGGGATAGGGTGCGACGATCTGCCAATCGCCATCGACCTCCTCGGCCAGTACGAAGTCGAGCAGCGAGCGCCCGACCGGCGGCAGGTCCGGTCCGCGATTAGCTTCCGAGGTTAGCGCTTCGGGCTCGGCCAGTACCGGCGCCACAAAGGTTAGTACCAAGAGTATTGGGAAAAGTTGTCGCATCACCACGGCCGCACCATAGGTCGTATTTACCGATTATACACAGGCTTTCTGTGCCGACGTCGGCTCATGGCGAAAGCCGCGTACAAGTTTTCTGGGTGCGATACCCCACACCTGGCATTTACACCATCAACAGTTGAAGATATTTGGGTATTGAAGGTTTACCAAAATGACGCCAAATTAAGGCTATGTGACCCAATTCGCAGAAGATTTTGTTGGAGAAATTAGTGGACTTTGTGGCGTACTGCTTCGTAGTAAGCTAATGCAAAATAGTGTTAAATCTTTTATTTAATTGAATGCCCCTGTGGTGGAATTGGTAGACACGACAGACTCAAAATCTGTTGTCCGCAAGGACGTGTCGGTTCGAGTCCGACTGGGGGCACCACCGCTTAACTAGCTTTTTGCATCGGTATTAATGCTTTAGTGCGTAGTGGGCGCCGGTCTGTCGGCGCTAAGCCGCGTGGGTAAGTGCGACTGCTGCATCCGGATTCGTTTTTAGTCTCCGGAAATACTCGGTTTTCGAGACCCAACGCTCAACTTGTCACGCGCTCATGGGCCGGGTCATAAAACGGCCGAGCGCTCGCCTTAGCGGCGAATTGGCTACCGCCAATCTCTATCTCGTAGGAGGCCTCTTCGATCCAGGCTTTATCGGCGCCATCGGGCATGTCGAGATAGCCCATGCCCACGGACCGACCCAGCGTGTAGCCGAAGGTGCCGGACGTCATCATGCCGGCCAGATCGCCATTACGAAAGATCGGCTCGTCATGCAGCAAGATCGGCTCGGGGTCGTCCATCAGAAAATGCGCGAGGCGCCGGCTCAGACCCTTCGCCTTTTGTTGCTCCAAGGCTGCGCGACCGATGAAGTCGGTAGTCTTCTTGAAAGAAACGGCGAAGCCGAGTCCCGCCTCGAGCGGCGTGTCGGCTGGCGTAATGTCGTGGCCCCAATGGCGATAGCCCTTTTCGCTGCGTAGCGAATCAAGAGCATGATAGCCGGCCAGGCGAAGGCCGAGATCCGCCCCATCGGCCATCAGCAGATCGAAAACCGGGCCGCTGAATTCCGTCGGCAGATAGAGCTCCCAACCCAGCTCGCCGACATAGGTGATGCGCATTGCGCGTGCCTTAGCATAGCCGATTTCGATCTCCTGGCTTGTACCAAACCGAAAAGCCTCGCTCGAAAAATCGGTATTTGACAGACGCGACAGGAGCTGCCGTGAATTCGGGCCCATCACCGACAGCACGCCATAGGCCGAGGTCACGTCCTCGATGGTAACGAACGCCTCGTCATCGAGATTGCGGCGGATCCAGTTGATGTCGCGCGCTTGCGAGGCAGCAGCCGTAACCACCAGGTACTTATTCTCGGCCAGACGCGTCACGGTCAAGTCGGCCTCGATACCACCACCGGAATTGAGAAATTGCGTGTAGACCACTTTGCCGACCGCCACCGCCATATCGGCAGCGCAGATTCGTTGCAGTTGGACTTCGGCATCGCGCCCCTGAACCACGGCCTTGCCGAACGACGAGAGGTCGAACATACCGACGGCCTCGCGCACCGCCTTGTGCTCCTCGCCGACAGGATCGAACCAATTCTGCCTACCATAGGCGTATTCGTATGCAGTGCTAACACCGTTGGGTGCGTACCAGTTTGCGCGCTCCCAGCCAGCGACCTCCCCGAAGCTCGCATTATGTTTTGCCAAGCGACTGTGCAGTGGCGTCTCGCGCACAGGGCGCGCAGTCTCCATCTGCAGATGCGGCCAATGCATAGCGTAGAGGAGGCCAAGGCTTTCCCGCGTGCGGTCGTGCAAGTAGCGACAGTTGGCCTGAAAGCGCTGAAAGCGAACAATGTCGATCTCTGACAGATCCATGGTTGGTTGCCCCTCGACAATCCATTCCGCGAGGGCGCGCCCGACGCCAGCCCCACTGAGGATACCTTGGGAGTTGAATCCAGCGGCAACGAAGAAATTCTTCAACTCTGGCGCTTTGCCGAGAATGAAACGGTTGTCTGGCGTAAAACTTTCCGGGCCGTTCATAAAATGCCTGATACCTGCGTTCTCGAGTAGGGGTATCATCTCCATGGCGCGGCCCAGTGGCGGTCCGAACTGGTCCCAATCCTCCTGCAGTTCGCCGAACTCGAACTTGGCCGGAAGCGCGTCGAGCGACAACGGCTTAGCATTCGGCTCAAAGGCACCAACCAACAGCTTGCCGGCATCCTCTTTCACATACACGGTGCCGTCGGTATCACGCAGGACAGGCAAGTCAGAAGGTATCGCCGGATCGGTCTCGGTCGTCACATACATGTGCTCGGCGGCGTAAAGCGGCACGTTGACACCGGCCAGGCAACCGATATTGCGGGCCCAAACGCCGGCACAGTTAGCAACAACCTCACAGACTATGTTCCCGTGGTCGGTTACGACCGCCGTGACCGCCCCGTCGACAATCTCGAAGCCTGTGACGCTAACCCCCTCGACAATTCGAATGCCACCTCGGCGCGCTCCCTTGGCGAGCGCCATGGTCGTATCGATGGCATTGGTCTGGCCGTCGCCCGGAATGAAACCGCCGCCGAGCACGCGGCCCTCGTCGAGCAGGGGGTAAAGCTCTTTGGCCTCGGCCGGGCCGACCATCCGCGTCTCGACGCCAAAGACCTTGCCCAGCGAGATCATGCGCGCAACCTCGGTTAGACGCTCTGGCGTGCGCGCGACCTGTAACGAGCCATTGGCCTTGAACCCCGTGGCCTGTCCCGTTTCCGCCTGCAACGCCCCATAAAGCAAGGGGCCGTAGCGGCAAAGCTCGGTCATCGTATGGGTAGCGCGGAGCTGCGTGACCAGCCCCGCCGCGTGCCAGGTGGTGCCGCAGGTCAGTTTCCCACGCTCCAGCAACGTAACGTCGCTCCAGCCCAGCTTGGCGAGATGGTAGGCGATCGAGCAACCGGCGATGCCACCACCGATGATGACGACCCGGGACTGGCTGGGAAAGGCTTCGGCCACGACAACTTTCTCCTCAATAGGTCGACGGCGTGATCGCTCAGATCACGACGGTTTCGATCTCGCCGGGATTGCGATAGCGGTGCGGGAAACTATGCGCCGTTGCGTGCTTCCTTCAGGGCTGCGGGTAGAGCTTCTTCAAGCAGGTCGAGGTCGCCGGGCAGGCCGGCGCTGATACGGATACACCGATTGAGAGGAGCGACGCCGGGCATGCGAACGAATACATCGCGCCTGGCAAGTGCTTCGAGAACGCGTATCGCTAGGTTGCCGTCACCCGCGCAATCGACGGCCACGAAATTGGTCGCAGTCGGCAGGCTATCGAGCCCATTCGCGGCAGCGATGGAGGCAATGCGCTCGCACGCAGCAGAGACCTTGATAGTCACCTCGGCCAGATGAGCCGCATCGCCGAGCGATGCCAGCGCCGCTACCTGGGCCATTCGGTTAACGCCAAAATGATTGCGCACCTTATCAAAAGCACCAACCAAACCAGCTTCGCCAAGCGCATAGCCGACACGCGCACCGGCCAGGCCGTGCGCCTTTGAAAAAGTGCGAAAGCGCAGCACCTTGCGGCAAGAGATATCGAGTGGCGGAACCGTGCCGGCCGGTGCGAAGTCCGAGTAGGCTTCGTCGAGCACCAGCACACAACCATCGGGTACAAGCGCGATCATGTCCTCGATCTTCGCCGCATCGGACCAACTGCCCATGGGATTATCCGGGTTAGCGAGATAGATCAGGCGTGCCTTCTCGCGTACCGCCAGGTCGAGCAACGCCTCCGGATCCTCACGGTCCTCACGATAGTGAACCGTGGCTAGCCTGCCGCCAAAGCCAACAACATGAAAATTAAAGGTGGGATAGGCGCCGAGTGAGGTTGCCACGGTCACGCCAGGCTCGACGAACAGCCGCACCATATAGCCGAACAGCGCATCGATGCCCTCGCCCACGACGACATTCTCGGGCGCCACGCTGTGATGCGCGGCGAGCGCCACCTTCAGATCGTGGTTCTCGGGATCACCATATTGCCACAGCGCGGTCGCTTCGGCCTGCATTGCCGCGACAGCCTTCGGCGAACAGCCGAAAACACTTTCATTAGCACCGATGCGGGCACAAAACGGCTTGCCACGCCTGCGCTCCAGCGCCTCTGGGCCGACAAAGGGCACGCTTTGCGGCAGGCTCCTGGCAAGCGGCGTGAAATCGTAATCTGTCACGCCAGCCTCCGTTTTCAGTTAGGCTCTGGCCAGTATAGCAGGAAGCCGTCACGGTTCGGCATCTTCACACCAGGCAGGCTATCGGCATCCATGACCTGGCCGTCCTTGATGATGCCGTTCAAGCTCAACAGGTATGCCGTGACCGCATAGACATCGTCATTGCTGAGCGACATCGGCCGATCATAGGGCATGGCACGGCGCACGTAGTCAAAAATAGTGGTGGCATAGGGCCAGTAGCTGGCTATGGTTTTCACCGGCTTGTCGCCGGCTAGAGAATCGATGCCACCGGCAAGTGCATCAGCAAATTTCTCGCCGCCCCTGGCGCCCCCGCCATGGCAGCGCCTGCAGTGCTGATGGTAGACGTGAGCGCCGCGTTCGGCATCACCCCTACCGGGCGGCAAGGTGGCACCGTCGGGCGCGATGCTGATATCCCATTTAGCGACCTCTTCCGCCGATACCGGCTCGCCCAGCTCTGGACCGGGCTCAGCGAGAACGGGACTGGCAACAAGCAGGACCACGGCCAAGGTCGAAAGCGTGCAACGATCAAATATAGACATTGCTGACCTCCCCGTTGCTTGCAATGCCCCAGGTTTGGATGGCGTTGCAGTGGTAGAGATGGCCTGCCGCATACTGCTCGGACCACACTTCGCGTCGTAGCTGGGTGTTACCTTTCTCGTCGGTCGCGCGGCTTTGCACGACAGCTGGCGCGCCGTCCCAACTCCAGGGCAGGCGGAAACGCGTCAGCGCCATCGGCTGCACCGGCCCGTCCAGCGCCGCCTCCGCCCAGCTCTTGCCGCCGTCGGCCGAGACCTCGACGCGGGCGATTCGGCCGTGGCCTGACCAAGCGAGGCCCGAGATCTGATAGAGCCCCGCGCCGCGCATCGTCAGACCCGTTGCCGGGCGTGTGATGGTTGATTTCACATCCATGCGGAAAGTGAACTGGCGCGCCATGCCGTCGGGCATCAGGTCGGAATATTTCGAGGTCTCGTCCTTTGTGTGAGTTGGTCCCTCGGTGACCTTGATGCGGCGCAGCCACTTGACCGACATATTACCTTCGTAGCCCGGCAACACGAGGCGCATGGGGTAGCCGTTCTCGGGGCGTAGGCGCTCGCCGTTCTGATACAAAGCCACGATGGCGTCGTCGAGTGCCTTTTCCATGGGAATGCTACGGCTCATGGCGGCGGAATCAGCCCCCTCGGCAAGAATCCACTTGCCGCGCGGATCCAATCCAGCTTCATCGAGTAGGATCGAGAGCGGGATACCCGTCCACTCGGCACCGGAGATGAGACCGTGGATCATACCTACCGGCACCTGCATGGGCTCGGAGAACAGGTTGCTGTTGAAGAAACTATTGCCAGCGCACTCGATAAATAGAAGTCGGCTAGCCATCGGATAGCGCAGCAGCGCCTCTATGTCGAACTTAAGCGGCTGCACCACCAGACCATGGATCAAAAACTCATGCCTCTCCGAATCGATGATGGGTCGGCCGTTGTGGCTGCGCTCGAAATGCAGACCGTTGGGTGTGATGGTGCCTTCAAGGTTCTGCAGTGGCGTCATGCCGACACCAGCGCCGGGCGCCAGATCGCCATAGGGCTGAAGCACGGTGCGAGCTGTCTCCCGTTCGGCGCGAGCAGGATCACCGTAGGGCCGAAACGTGATGCCCGGCACGGTCATCCAGCTCGGCGCTTCATCGCCGATGGATTCCGCGGCTACAGCCGCACCGGGCAGGGCCGCCGCAGCCACCGCACTGCCAGCGAGAAAGGCGCGCCGGTGCAGCAGACCACCGCTCGCGACTGGCTCGCCGAGCGCCTCGGCGGCGGGCACAGTGTTCTTCTTTGACATCGGTTCTCCTCCTTCTATTTTGCTGCCACCGGCACGGCTTCCTCGCGCGGCCCAATACCGGAACTACCCGACAGGCGCTCGCGGCGCTCCCTCCTGGCCACCAAGGGCGGACAGACCTGATCGTCCTGATAGGCCACCTGGCAGGCCAGACAGTGATAACACTCATTGAAATTTATGCTGCCATCGTTGCCGATCGCCTGCACCGGGCAAAGCGGCTGACAAGTGTTGCAGCTACTGCCGCATTCGGGCCGACGCTTTAACCAGAGCAGCATGCGCCAGCGCCCGAGGATGGCAAGGCTGCCGCCCAGCGGACAGAGATAGCGGCAAAAGGCGCGCTCAACGAAGAGCCCTACACCGAGTATAGCGAGCGTAAACAGCACATAGGGCCAGGCGCGCACGAAGCCGAACAGGATCGCCGTGTCGAAGGGCTCTATCTCGACAGCGCGTATGACCGGGGTCCGATCGATGAAGACCAGCGCGACTAGTGCTATCGCGACAACATATTTGAGCGCCCACAGCCGCTCGTTGAGCGCAGCCGGCAGTTGCCGCTGGCGCAGCCCAAGCCACCGCGCAGCTTTGTTGAGCAACTCCTGCAAAGCGCCAAAGGGGCAAAGCCAGCCGCAGAATATGCCGCGTCCGAGCAGCAGCAGGGTAAGCCCCGCGAAGCCTAGCACGATCAGTGTCAGGGGATCGAGCAGCATTGCCTCCAACCCACCGCCTTCGAAGGGCGCCCGGGCAATCGTGAAGAGATGGCTGATCGACAGTTGCGCGCCTGCATACCAGCCGATCCAGCCCAGCGAAAAGACAAGAAAGACAGCGCGTAGCCAGCGCATACATTGGGCGTGTCGGACGAGCCGGTTTTGGGCCAATAGCACAGCCGAAAGGGTTGCCAGCGCCAGCAGCAGCACCGCGATCTTGGCTTCCTGGTCCTTCCACACCGAGAGCCAAAGGGCCGGCACCTCAGCGGCACGATTATCGACAGCGGCAACGAGCCGCGGAATAGGCTCGACCACCAGCTCAGCCGGCGGCGCGTAGTCAAGCCCGAACCGGGCTTCTCCGCCGAAGGCGATCTCCAGCAACCACGGCCGGCTACCATCGAAGCCGCTCGTCGCCGGAATTCGCAACAGAACTAGCTGCTCCATGGCCGGCGCACCACTCACGGCGACACCGTTCAGGGCAACCGACTCAAACTCGTTGAGTGATAGCGTCAGCCCGCCTTGACGCAGGCTAAGCGCGCTTGACACCGGCGCTTCGGCAAGGGTCGCAACGCCCCGCCGCAGACTGGCCCGTCCGGCACTTGCGACGAGCAGAAGTGAATCACCTTCCGCGAGCCCGGCCGCGGCATGAGCTTCGGCGCCAAGCAGATTGCGCCCGATCAGTGCCGGAGTCGCGAGCGCCGTAACGAGGTCAGCAAAAAGCATGTCGGCTGGACCGCTGCTAAGCTTTGCGGCATGGGCGGCGACATCACCATTGCTGAGCGTCAGCCGGCGGACCGCACCAATGGCGCGCAGCCCTGCCCAATCGAGGGGGCGGAAGCTCACGAGATCGAGGCGGCGGGCCTCGCGGGCGCCGGGACCGAGCAGGTCACGCGAGACCGCGACCATGCGCCCGGCCCGGTAGATACCGTCGAGCAGCGCCAACACGCTGATATCAGCACGCCCGCCATAGTCTTCGGGTGCGGCAGGCCGTGGCGCGAGCACATCAAGGCCGACCAGCCCGGTAAGCGCCGCTTCCAGCGCCGCGCGCCCACCGAGATTACGCAGTAGTGGCTCGTCCTCAGCAATCAGCACTGCGCCGGTGACGCGGGCGTGCATATCGAGGCCGAGCAGAATGTCAAAACGACTGCCGCCGTAGCCACGCGGCTTGGCCAAGTCGCCGACCGAAAAGACATAGCCCACAATGTCACCGTCGCGAAGAACCTCGGCAGCAGGCGGGCGCCCATCCGTCGGTTGAGCGCGATCTGCGCCGGGAAAGGCTTGCGCCAGGCGGTCCGGCGTCAAGCGGTCGGCCAGGGGGTCGGGTTTTGCGGCCGGGGATTCCGTTGCCATCCCAAGCCCGCAGAAAAGCCCCAAGATGACGAGCCGTCCGATCGATTTTCTCACAAGGATCCCCTACGTACCTGTCGCCCGCAATGGCAGTGGCCGTTGCATAGCAAAGATGGGTGGGCACGCAAAGCGCCGTTTTCCCTTATGTCGCCGCCGCCCGCGCAGCGCGCTTGCGCTGCTGGATCAGCGGCGGACAGCGCCCCTCATCGAAATACTCGACCTGGCACTCCAGGCATTGGAAACATTCGTTCATATCGATGCTGCCATCGCCGCGGATCGCATCGACTGGACAAATCTGGCGGCAAACCGCGCAAGGGCTGCCGCATTGCGGGCGTTGCCTGAGCCAGCGCATCACGTGCCAACGCCCGAGAAGACTCAGCGCGCCGCCGAGCGGGCAGAGAAAGCGGCAGAAGAAGCGCTCAATGAAGAGACCGAGAACAAGGAGGATCCCAGCATAAAGCACGTAGGGCCAGTGACGCGCGAAGCCGACCACGATGGCGGTCTTGAAGGGTTCCACCTCCGCGGCCACCTGGGCGGCGTCGAGCGACCATATGGCGAGTCCGAAAATTACCAATGTCACCAGATATTTGGCAGTCACCAGACGTTCACCCAAGCTCTCCGGAATCTTGACACGCGGCAGGCGCAAACGGCGCGCGACGGCGCCAGCGAACTCCTGCAAGGCGCCGAAGGGGCAAAGCCAGCCACAGAAGACGCCACGACCCCATAGCAGCAGCGTGACCAGCACATAGAGCGACAGCAGAAAGATTAACGGGTCGAGCAGTACCAGCGCCGGGTCGAGGCCGGAGACCATGATCCGCGCATAGGTGACGATGTTGAGGATCGTCAGCTGTGCATCGACGATCCAGCCAAGCCATACCAGAACCACCGCCAGAAAGCCGAGGCGCAGCATGCGGTAAAGACGGCGACCACGGACCAGGCGATCCTGCCACAGCAACATCAGCGTAAGCGTGGTGAGCAAACCTACAAGAGCCACGATATCGCCGGCCCGGGCCACCCAGACCCTTTGCCAGTCATTGAGCAGGCTTCCGCGCAGCAGACCGAACAAGACATAGGTGGGCTCTTTGTAGCCAGCCTCCTCCAATGCAAAGTCGCTGCCGGTCACGAAAAGCGCGGGCAGCGTGTAGGGTAGACTGTGGGTTTCGTCCCCGATATCGAACTCGAACGCCCAGGGCTTGAACACGTCAAAGCCGTCGCGGGCGCCGAGGCGGAACATAACTCGCTCGCTGAAGCACGGCGCGCCGTCACCAATGATGGAGGGCTTACCGAGCTTGTTATCGCGGCTCAGCGGCAGGGTTTTGCCGTCCTGGACAATGCGCACATTGGGATAGGGTTCACCACCGCGCGGCCTTTTGCGGAACAGCGCCGGATTGCCGGTACCGGCGAGGACGAGCAGGTGCTCGTCAGTGCCGAGCTTCGAGACATGGAAGGTATGCCAGCTACCGCCAAAAAAATTGCGGCCGATGCCGGGCGGTGTGGTAATCGCGGCATAGACCTCCAGGGTCTCGCCAGCCTCGCTCGGCACGGCGAGTGTCGTCACCGCGCCCAGCGCAAGCAGGGTTTGCCAGTCGCGTGGCTCGTAGCTCCTCATATCAACGCTGACGCCCGTTTCCAGCCCGTCGATCAAACCGTATTCCGTAGCAATCTTGCGCGCTGAAGACAGCACCGCCGAGCGCATCAGCTTGCTGCTCACCGTGGCACCCGAGATGGCATCGGTGGCCTCGCGTACATTGCGCAGCGATTGATCCACGGGAAAGCCGGAGAGCTGAAGCAAAAATCCATCCAGACGTGAGAGCGGGATGGCGTTGTGGCTGATGATCGGCTCGTGGTGCTCGATCACATGCACGCCGCGCAGGCGGCCATCCAGATCAATGCCGACCAGTAGATCGAAAGCGAGGCCGGTGAAACCACCGATGGGATCGATGTCGTAGGTCGAGAGCACGTAACCCGCCAGGGCATCGTCGATGAGCACTTCCGCCACCGCGGGCCGGCCGCTGATCTCGCCGACCTCGTCGGCCTCGGGAAAGGCCTGGTCGAGGGCGCGGACCGACAGGCGACGCTCCAGCGGATCCTCCTTGTCAATTGCCTGAGCATCGCCAGTGAGCACACAAAGCAACGCGGCAACAACAAGAAACAGGCGGTACGTCGGAAAGGCAACCATGGGGCCCGGGACGGATACGGCTTTGCTGTGCCCTTGTCGAGAGTTAAGCCGGTGCAAGGATCGGCTGAGCGAGAATCCACAGGCTCAGGACCGAGTATGCGACCATCAGCAGCAGCAGTGGCAATTGCGCGAGATTGCGCGCGCCCCGAGGTGGGAAGAACGCCGGGTTGTCACGCCTAGAACCTAGGACCCGGCCAACCGATATCGTCGTCAGTCAATCACGCGCAGATTATCCGCTGCCATCCGGCCGCGATTATCGGCAACCATGTCGAACTCGATCTTCTGTCCTTCGGACAGGGTAGACAGGCCCGCCCGCTCGACGCTCGAAATATGGACAAAAGCATCCTTGTCACCTGTCTCGGGTGTAATAAATCCGAACCCCTTTACGGAATCGAACCATTTCACGGTTCCCGTCGTCATACGTACCTCCTCGCACCAGTGTTTACCCCATCCCTTCGGACAGGGTCTCTCTATAGAGCTTCGACTTGCTATCCCGGAGGAGGCAGTCACGAAAACTCACACACATAACCATAGCAGTGGCGAGCCCTGCGTCACAAGCCAATGCGTGTAACACTTTCGTGACTTGCTGGAAAATGCCGCTCAACCGCGGCCGCGGAACAATTGCCGTGGCGCGGGACTGCTCCGCGAGTAGCCATCTGCGCAAAACGCGCCGCCCTGATAGCGCCTGGCGACGGGATTCATATCGTCCTCGCTGCCTTCGACGATCGAGCCATAGGCGTCAGCGCTGTCTTCGGACGAAAAACCGATCTGTTCCCGGGCCAGATCGGACCACCAGCGCCCGGTATTCTCGGATACACCCCAATAAACCGCATGGCCCAGAGTGTCGGCCGCGAGACAGCAGCGCACTAGTGCGGTCAGATCGGCAAAGCTCAGCCAGGTGTAAAGCTGGCGGCGGTCGACGGGCTCGGCAAAGCAGGAGCCGATCCGCAAGCAAGCGTTCTCCACCCCGTACTTATCCCAATAGGTGCGCCCAAGTAGCTCACTATAGGCCTTCGATAGACCATAATAGCTGTCGGGGCGGAGCTGGCAGTCCTCGGTCAGCGCCTCGTCGCGCTGGTGAAAGCCGATGGCGTGGTTGGAGCTTGCGAAGACCACACGCGCACCGTTACGCCGGGCGCCTTCGAAGATGTGATAAGTGCCGCGCAAGTTGGCCTCAAGGACTTCTTCGAAGCTCGCTTCCGTAGAAATAGCGCCGAAATGCACGATGGCATCGACACCTTCGCAGAGCGCCAGTACCGTGTCCTTGTCGGCGAGGTCCGCCAGCCGAAAAACCGCGCCATCCGGTATCTGGCGAGCGGTCACGATGTCCATGAGGCGTAATTTGTGCTCATCAGCCAAGCCGGCGCTGAGTACACGCCCGAGATTGCCAGCGGCACCGGTCAGAAAAATGGTGGACATGGCTTATTCTCCGAATTGGCCAACGGGAACGCCTGCGACGTCGACCTGCAACATAAGAATGCTGCCGGACAGGGGATAGCGCTCGATGAGCTCGGGCGCGCGGCCATCGCGCAGGCTGCTAACGAAGAGTGTGCGCATGTCTTCGCCGCCGAAGCAGCACATGGTCGGTGCTGGGACAGGAAGTGAGATCGACTCGATCACCTCACCGGTCGGCGAAAAGCGGTTGAGACGGCCGGCCGAGACCCCGGCGCTCCAATAGCCGCCTTCAATATCGCATGCGGCACCATCCGGACGGCCTTGCTCGGGTGTCGGCTCGGCATAAACACGGCGAACGGCGATGGTACCATTGGCGGCATCAAACTCCCAGACATCGATGCGGTTGGCAGCGCTGTCGCTGTGAAACATCAGACTGCCCTGGGCGTTCCAGGCAAGGCCGTTCGAGACCATCAGGCCGTCAATCTTACGCTCGCAAGCGCCGTCCGCCGTGATGCGATAGAGCGCGGCAATAGGCTTGCGCTCGGGCCGGTCATCCATGCTGCCAATCCAGAAGGCGCCGTCGGGGCCAACCTTGCCGTCGTTAAGCCGAGTGTGCGGCATGTCCGCTTCGATCGCCACCAGCGGTTCCAAATCGCCACTGGCCGGATCGAAAAGCGAGACACCGTCGCGTAAGCCCACAACCAGACGCCCATCAGGGCAGAGCCCGAAAGCGCCGACCTCGCTGGGAAAGTTCCAGCCCTCATGCTTCGCCGAGGCTAGCGTGTAGACATGAATGCGCCGGCCCGTGATGTCGGCCCATAACAACCTGTCGCCAGCGGCATCCCAGACTAGGCTCTCCCCCAGTCGGCAGCGACAGTCGACCAGACAGGAAATCTCGTAACCCACGGCACCCCCTGCAATTTCCAAGATTCGTGTGCCGCCTACCCCGCTTAGTCCGCGTCGGGGACAGCTAAAACCTCTGGCGGCGGCCAGGCCTCGAAGGTGGGCGCCTCGCTCTGCCAGTTGCCGTAGTCGGCGCTTTCGCCGGTGAAGATGCGCGCGACCAAGGCCAGACCGCTTGGTCCTTCCAGGTTGCCGCCGGCGATGACCAGGCGGTCACCACCGTCGCGGCGGTAGAAGAGGCTCGAGCCGCATCTGTTACAAAAGCCCCTCTGCGCCTTGTCGGAACTGCGGTACCAAGTTAGTGCCCCAGCCGCGTCATGGATCTCAATATTGCTCAACTTAGCCGCTGTACCGTGCCAGAGCCCGCCACTGACACGTCGGCAGCTCTCGCAGTAGCACTCAATGACGCCCCGCATGGGACCATAGATGTCGAACGATACAGCACCGCAATGGCAGCGTCCTTTGGTCTCGCTCATGATCGCCTCCCTATGTCGTATCCTGGCCTCCGAGGATAGTCGTGACCTGGCTCGAGAAAACACCACCATTGCCGTGCACAAGCGCCACCTCGGCGCCGTTGATCTGGCGCTCGCCGCATTCGTCGCGCAACTGGCGGACGGCTTCAATGAAGGGGAAGATGCCGTACATGCCGGGATGGCAACACGACAGCCCACCGCCATTGGTGTTCACGGCCACCTTGCCGCCGGGTGCAATGGCACCGCCTTCGACGAACGCCCCGCCCTCGCCCTTGGCGCAAAAACCGAGGTCTTCGAGGAACATCAGCGTGGTGATGGTGAAGGCATCGTAGAGCTCGACTATATCGACGTCGGCAATGTCCAAGCCTGCCATCTCGAACGCCCGTGCTCCGGATTCGGTGGCTGCCGAGACCGTGAGATCGGGCATGTTGGTGATGTAACGGTGCCAATGGGCCATGGCCACGCCGAGCACATAGACCGGCACCTTGGGCAGATCGGGCGCGCGCTCGGGCCGGGTAAGCACCACGGCACCGCCACCGTCTGTGACTAGGCAGCAGTCGCGGACCGTGAAAGGATCGCTAATCAAGCGCGCCGCCAGCACCTCCTCCAGCGAAGTCGGCTCGCGGCAGAAGGCTTCCGGGTTCAACTGGGCCCACTGCCGCGCGGCAACGGCGATCTCCGCCAGCTGCTCGCGCGTGGTGCCATATTCGTGCATGTGCCGCGCCGCAGCCAGCGCGTAGGACGTGATCGGCTGGCGCGGCCGGTAGGGCGCCTCATAGGGGTCCGGACGCGAGCTCGACACCAGGCGCCCCGCTGCCGAGCGCTGGTTGCTGGCATAGGCGATCAGAGCCACATCGCAGATACCGGCCTGCAGCGCCATGGTGGCGATCAGCACCTGGGAGAGGTTGGACGAGCCGCCGATCACCGTCGAATCGGAGAACTTCGGCTTGATACCGAGATATTCGGCAAGGCTGAGCGAGCCCATATTGAGCTGCATCGAGGTGCAGAACACAGCGTCCACGTCGCTGATGGCAAGGCCGGCATCGCCGAGCGCAGCCTGTGTCGTGGCAGCCAGCAGCTCGAGCTCGGACAACCCGGACATCTCGCCAAGGCCATAAGTGCCGGCGCCAGCGACGATGCTCGCCGCGCGCAAGGTGCCGCTCATTGCCCAGCTCCCACGGCTGGGCGGAAGACGAGTAGGGCCGCCTCGTCTTCCTGAATGATCTCGGCCTCGACGGCCATGCCAATGCTTACCTCTTGCGGCGCGATACCCTGGACCCGGCTCATCAGGCGCGCGCCCTCCTCGAGAGTGATCAAGGCCACATTGTGGTCGCCGCCCTGGTTCGGCTTGCGGCGCACGATGCTGGTCGAGTAGACCGTGCCGCGGCCCGAGGGTTTGCGCCAGACCAATGCCTCACTGCCACAATGGGGGCAGACGGCGCGCGGATAGAACACCCATTCGCTGCAGTCATCGCAGCACTGTAGGCGCAGACGCCCAGCCGCGAGATTGTCGAAATAGGTTTGTTCCGGCCCGGCTGTCATGCCTCGTCTCCCTCTTGTCTCCCCAACAGCGTCCGCCACCAGGGGGGCAACGCAAAGGCGGCGCGATGAATGTCGGGCGTATAATGGCGCCCAGCATAGTGTGACACCGGATTTGAATAGTCGTGCCCGTCAGCGCTGTACAGGAAGAAACCGAAATCCGCGCCCGGATAGATGGGCACCACCGAACGGTAGGCCGCGAGATGGGGCAGTAGGCGGTGCACGCGCATAAGACTGACCAAATTAGGCGCACCGTCGTTGCACAACTCCTGTAAGAAGCGTGGTCCGTCGGTGGTGAGAAACAGGCTGTCGGAATCGACCACCACCCCACCCTCAGCGAGGCACGCGGCGAGATCGTGGCAGAACGCTTCGCCGAACAAACCGCCTGAGGGGCCGACCGGCTCGGTGAGGTCGAGCAGGATGACGTCAAAGCGCTCAACGCCCGCCCGCGCCTCACGCAAATAGGTGCCGGCGTCCGCCACCACGATCTCGGCGCGGGGGTCATCACCGTCCTCGGCGAGGCCGAGAAAGCGGTTGGATACCTCAATCACGCGCGCATCGATTTCGACCATGACCACGCGCGCAACAAAAGAATGGACCAGGGCCTGGCGCAAGGCACCGCCATCGCCCCCGCCGACGATCAGCACCGAGGCGCGCTCGCGGTGGCGACCCAGCAGCGGCACGTGCAGCGCCATCTCGTGATAGAGGAATTCATCGGCCTGCGAGGCCTGGATCAGCCCGTCCAGCACCAGCACGCGGCCGAGCACCGCATGCTCCCAGACCTCAATCTCCTGGTGCGCGCTCCGCTCGCGGTGCAGACGCCGCATCTTTAGAGCCTGGGCCACGCCCAAACCCTCGTCGCGCTCGCGCCACCAGATCTCATCTTCGCTCATGGCCCCGTCCCGCCTCCTCGCCGCTGCCATTGCATAGCATGACAGGCCTGCGCAGGATGCTATTTTTGCGGCACCCTGTGTTAGGCTTTGGCGCACGAAAGGGGCAAGACGATGGGGGTTAAGCCTATGCTGCGTGTCACCATCCAGATATTGGCAGCAGCCTTAGTGGCGACCAGTGTGGCGGGCGTTGCGGCCCAGGGCCTGAAGTCAGAGGCCCCGGTCGCCTACCGCTCTTTCGCGCGGGCGCCGCTGTACCGTGCCTTCCCACCCACCTCAGTGGACCTGGCCTATGCCTCCCCGACCCCGGGCGGCCAGGGCTCCTGCGTCGGCTGGGATATAGAAAAAGGCGCGGCCAAGGTGATCCCCGAGAATAACAGGTCGTGAGCGTCTATGCGGGGAGTGCGCGGGTGCCGGCGGGCGCATGCGACTGTCACATGCACATCTTCGGCCCCACCGAGCGCCATGCGCCGATCACCGCAGCCGACTACGTGCCGGCCGATGCGCTATACGAGGACTATATCGCGCTGCGCCTCAGCCTTGGCTTAAGCCGCACGGTAGTCGTACAACCGAGCATCTACGGCCTCGACCACGCCTGCACGGCCGAGGCCGTCGAGCGCCTCGGCGAGAGTGGGCGCGGCGTGGCTGTGCTGGCGCCTGACGTGCATGACAGCGAGATCGAGTACTTGCATTCGATCGGCTTTCGCGGCATCCGCTTCAATCTGGTCAGCAGCGGCGGCGTGGCTGCAGATGCTTTCGAGACCATGGCTGCTCGGGTTGCGGAATATTGCTGGCACGTTCAGGTGATGGTCACGGGCGACGCGATCGCAAGCTTGGCGCCGCGCCTCGCCGGCCTGCCGGTGGACGTGGTGATCGATCACATGGGGCGCTTCGACGCCATAGCCGAGGCCGAGCCGGCGGGCTTTCGCAGTCTGCTCAGCCTGCTCGAAGGCGGGCGTTGCTGGGTCAAGCTGTCGGGAGCCTACCGTATCGATTTCGGGGGAGCGCCCTGGCCGATGGCAGCACCCTTGGCCAAGACCCTGATAGCAGCCGCGCCAGAGCGTCTGGTCTGGGGCACCGACTGGCCGCACCCGGATCTCGGCACCAGCCCGATGCCGAACGATGCAGCATTGCTTGACGCCCTCGCTGCCTGGACCGCTAAAGATGCGCTGCTGCAGCGCATTCTCGTCGACAACCCGGCAGCGCTTTACGACTTTGCGCCGGAGGTAGGATCATGAACAATGTAGCAATTGCGACCGGCCTCATCAGCTTCGCGGTAGGAGTCGGGATCGGCCTTTGGGGCGGCGGCGGGGCGGCAGTGCCTGCGCCGGCGCCCATGGCTGGAGCGCCAGCAGCGGAGCAGACAGCGGCACCCGTGCGCTGGAAAGTCGCCAGCACCTTTCCCAGCACCCTGACGCTGGTAGGGGAAGGCGGTATACGCTTTCAAAACCGCCTCGCCGAGATCTCCGGCGGCGAGATCGCGCTCAAGTTCTTCGAGCCCGGCGCCCTGGTGCCAGCGTTCGAGGTCTTCGATGCGGTCTCCGCTGGCTCGGTTGATGCAGGTTGGGCGGCATCAGGCTACTGGGCCGGCAAGATGCCTGCGGCGCAGGTCTTCAATTCCGTTCCCTTCGGGCCGATGTTCAACGAGTTGATGGCCTGGATGCGCTATGGCGAGGGCCAAACGCTTTACGAAGAGCTCTACCATCCGCACAACGTCCACCCGCTGGTCTGCTTCTTCGTGCCCCAGGACGGCTCCGGCTGGTTCCGCACCGAGATCGCTTCGACCGAGGATTTTGCCGGGCTCAAGGTGCGTTATCTCGGCTTTGGTGCGCGGGTGTTGGAGAAGTTCGGCGCCTCCACCCAAATTATTGCCGGCGGCGACATCTATACTGCACTCGAACTCGGCACCATCGATGCGACCGAGTTCTCCATGCCCGCCATCGACTACGACCTCGGCTTTTACCAGATCGCCAAGCATTACTATCTGCCTGGCTGGCACCAGCCGGCCAATATGGGCGAGTTCATTGTCAATCTGGACCACTGGAACGCGCTGTTGCCACGCCAACGCACTTTGATCGAAACAGCGTGCAGCGAGTCGGTGGTGGACAGCCTAGCCTCGGGCGAGGCGGCCCAAACCGAAGCTCTCAAGAAGATAGCCGCCGAGGGCGTCACCATACACCGCTGGCCGCCCGAGATGATGCAGGCCTTCGAAGAGCAATGGATAGTGGTGGCCGAGGAACAGGCCGCGGCCGATGAGGGCTTCGCCAAGGTCTGGCGCTCGTTGCAGAACTTCCGCGCGAATTACAGCGATTGGGCCAAACTCGGGGCTATGGACTGATGGCGGATTACGTCAGCGGCAAGACTGCGGTCTACGCTATCCTTGGTGACCCGGTGGCGCAGGTGGGCTCGCCTGGGCGCTTCAACGCGCTGTTTCGCGAGCGCAACCATGACGGAGTGATGGTTGCTATGCGCATTGGTGCAGACGAGCTGGCGCAGGGCTTTGCTGGCCTGCGCACGATCGGCAATCTCGCTGGCCTGGTCTTCACCATCCCGCACAAGCTGCCCATGGTCGGGCTCGTCGACAAGCTAGCGCCCAATGGGCGACTGGTCGGCGCCATCAATGCGGCCAAACCGGAACTGGACGAATGCTGGATCGGCGATATGTTCGACGGTCGCGGCTGCGCCGCGGCTGCACGCGCGAAGGGTCATAATCTCGCCGGGCGCTCGGTGCTTCAGGTCGGTGCCGGCGGCGTCGGCAGGGCCATCGCTTTTGCCTTCGCCGAGGCTGGCATCGCCCGGCTCAGCATCTCGGACCTAGATTCGAAACGCTCCCGCATCCTTGCCGATGACCTGTCCTCTGCCTTTCCGGCCATCGCAACCGAAGTAGCCGCGCCACGGGTCGCCGGCCACGATGTGGTGGTCAACGCGAGCCCGCTGGGTATGGCCGAATCCGATCCCATGCCTGTACCTGCCGCTGACCTCGCCAGCGACATGCTGGTTATCGACGTGGTGTTGCTCGACCGCCCGACGCCGCTCCTCGCCACCGCCGCCGAGCGCGGCGCGGCGACGCAAAATGGCCATGCCATGCTAGCCGCTCAGGTGGGCGAGATCGCGAGTTTCTTCGGTATTACCACTTGAGGACGTCAGCAGCGGCTTTCCTAGCCCGGTAGCGAACATCCCAGGCGCGCAAATTCGGCTGCCCGCCGAGTAAATCGGCTTCAATGAAGCGCAGGAACTGCAGCGCGGCCTGCAAGGTACAATCCGCTATCGAGACCCTCTCACCCGTCAGCAGGGGTCGACCATCGCCGAGCAGAATCTCGAGATAGTTGAGCGGTGATTGCAGCGACTCTTCCATCTCAGCTGCCAACGAAGGATCGGGCGGCCAACCCAGGGGGGACTTCGTGGCATGCGCGTACCTTGCCATGGGGATGGCGACGCGCAGATCGACCACGCGCTCGAGATCGCGGGCATGGGCGCGGGCAAGAATATCATCGCCCAGCAGAGCGCCTTCAGGGAAGCGCTCCTCGAGATATTCCATGATCGCAAGCGACTCGATCAGGTAGGAGCCGTCGTCGAGTTCCAGCACCGGCAGGGTGCAGAAGGGATTACGCGCAAAATGCTCAGGGTCGCGGTGGTGCCCCTTGAGGGTGTTGACCATGACCTGCTCGATGCCGAGGTCGGTCCCGAGATAGCCGCGCTCGGCAATGTAGAGCATCACCTTGGTCGGGTTAGGTGCCAGCGGCACCATGTAGAGCTTCATGGCTCTCAGTGATTCCACCAGGGCAAGTCGGAGAACGGCCGCATGTCAATTTCGTGCGTCCAGGCCGAGCGGTGCTGTTGCGAGATGTGAAAATAGGTGTTGGCTACCTTTTCCGGCAGCAGCAGCCCGTCATGCTCCAGACCACGGGCCTCGCGCAGCTCCTGGAACTTCTCCGGGCCCAGCATGCGACCAAGAGTGTCGGGGGCGTCCACGGCGCCGTCGATGATGATATGGGCAACGTGGATGCCTTTGGGCGCGAACTCCGCATTGAGAGACTGACACAGCATGCGCCGACCGCCCATGGCCGCCGCGTGGGAGTGCTGTCCTTTATTTCCGCGCACCGCGGCCGTTGCCGAGGTCACTAATATAGTGCCTTTACGGCGCTCCTCCATACGCGGGCAAACGCTCGAGGCGACGCGGAAGAGGCCGAAAGTGGCAAGGCGCCAACCCATCTCAAAGGCCTTGTCCGTGGTGTCGGCCAGTGCCCGATCACCGATCTGAGCGCCGAGATTGTAGACCACAACTTCGATCGGACCGATTTCGGTCTCAACGGCCGCCACCCGATCCTCGATGCTATCCGCCTCGATGGCGTTAAGCAGAAAGCCTGAGGCCGAGGCGCCTTCGCTTTCGATAGCGCCTACCAGCGTGTCCAACCCCTCCTGATCAGTACGCCGGCAAAGCACAGCATGATAGCCCTCGCGCGCAAAGCGCTTACCGACATTGCCGCCGATCCCGGCACCAGCACCGATTACTAGACAGACAGGTTTCATGGCGCACTAACTCCTCGCGATCTTCATTTTTTCTGTTACTCGACCTTTCTGCGCTCGACATATTTCTTGGTCGAGGCTGAGACCCCGCGCTCAGCAAAGGCGCGCCGCCGACAACATCACCGCCGACTTTCAGAGCCTGCGCCTTGATCGCCTGGGTCAGTTTCTTTCGGTCTGGTTTTTTGCTCTCCTGCGCCGTCATGGCCCGCCCTTTACGCCACTGCCAGACACAGGCTCGTCACTCGGGCGTTAGCTGTCAAGGCCTCAGCAGGAAACGGCTCGGCCCCTTCAGTGCCTCAAGCGTCGGCTGGGTCCATTCGATCCAGTCGCAGAGCCGGGCGCGGGTCTCTCGCGGATCGATGATGTCGTGGCTGGAAAACGCTTCAGCGCGGGGAAAAGGTGACTGGCGCGCAGCGAGCTGCTCCTCGAGTTCCCGCCGGCGCGCTTCCGGGTCGGGCGCCACGGCGATCTCGCGCCCATAAGCCACGGCGACGCCGCCTTCTACGGGTAGCGGACCGCTTTCCGACGACGGCCAGGCGAGCACATAGGCACCGTTACCGTAATGGGCGGCTTGCGCCACGCCGAACGAGCGACGCACCACCACCGAGGCCCAGGGCACGTTGCAGGCGGCCACCGATAGCACGGCGCTGGTGCCGTGGCGGATCGTTGCCGCCTTCTCCGCCTCGCTGCCGATCATGAAGCCAGGCTCGTCGACAAAGCTCAGCACGGGCAGGTGGAAGGTCTCGCAAAGCTCGACAAAACGGCGTACTTTGTGGGAGCCATCCGCCGTCATGGCGCCGGCGAGATAGCGGCAATTATTAGCCAACACACCGACAGGTTGCCCATTCATGCGGGCAAGTCCAGTGATAATCCCGCGTCCGTAGCCAGCGCCGATCTCGAAGAATGAGTTGTGATCGAGTACCAGTCCAAGCAGTGTCCACATGTTGTAGAGCTTGCGCCGCTCGCGCGGAATTATGTCCAAGAGTGCCTCTTCGCGGCGCTCACGCGGATCATCGCAAGGCGCGACGGGCGGCAGCTCCCAGACGTTCTGCGGCAGGTAGGAGAGGAAGTGCCGGATCTGGCCGAGCGCATCGGCCTCGTCTTCCGCCGCGTTGTCGATGACGCCGTTGCGCGTGTGGATCTGCGCCCCGCCGAGCTCCTCCTTAGTCATGTCCTCGCCGATGGCGCGCTTGACCACGGCGGGCCCGGCGACTAGCACCTGTGCCGTCTCCTTCGACATCACCGAGAGATGCGCCGCCACCAGGCGCGAAGCGGGCAGTCCCGCCACCGGGCCAAGCGCGGCGGTTGCGACGGGCACAGCTGATAAGGTCTCGGCGACAGTGCGGAAGCGGTGGCCAGAGAAGACGGGCGGACCGGCGGAGGTTGAGCCCGTACCGCCGACGCTGCCACCACCACCCTCGTGCAAGCGGATCAGCGGCACGCGGTATTGCAGGGCTAGCTGTTCCGCATAGACGCTCTTGCGCAAACCCGCTTCGTTGGGCGAACCGCCCTTGACCGTAAAATCCTCGCCACCGGCCACGCAGCGGCGCTGATCTATGGTGGCAAAGCCGAGCACAAAGTTCGCCGGCGTGAAGGACTTCAGCGAGCCGCCCTCGCTCCGTTCCGCACCGCCAGCGCCGGGACCTATCTCCTGGAACGAGCCGTCGTCGACCAGCATGGCGATACGCTCGCGCACGGTCTGGCGGTTTTTTGCATGCTGGCGCGCGACGCTATCCTCGCCACCCAATTCGAGCGCCAGGGCGCGCTTGCGCTCGATCTCGACAACTTCCTTTTGCCAGCTCATGTCAGTGGCCAGCCCCCGTCGAGCGGCAGTTGCTCCATGGCTCCGTTCCCCTATTTCCTGCCCAGCAGCATCGGCGCGCATACTGCCAGAAAACACAGGTAGGCGCCGATCCAGCTTGCCGCCGTCAGCATCAGTAGCAGCTGTGCGGCACTGTCCCAGACCACGGCCAGGACACGGCTGGTCGCGGCTAGGGAGATCAGCGCGAAGGCTGCGGTCAGGCCCGGTCCCGCCACTAGCGCCCGCCCCGTGTGGCCGAGGGTAGCGCGACTCATCACCGCCAGCGTCATCGTGCCCATGGCACCGATGGTAAGCGCGTGCAACGCCGCGGTTTCGGGCAGCCCGATCAGCCAATGGCCCAACGCCAGCAGAGCAAGGCCGACCGAGATCCAGAGATAGCCCACATGCAGCACCAGCAGCAACGGCTCGCAGCGCGTCGCAGAGCCTTGCCAACGCACAAGACGCAGGATGCTGGCCAGAGCGGCAGCGGCGAGCAGAATGGCGCCGACCGACGTGTCAGGGGCGATGACCCAGACCAGCACGGCCGTCAGTGTCAATGCCAGAGCCAACCTGTCCACGACACCGAATTGCGCCGGCAGGGAGTTCGCATCTTGCTTGACGAGCCAATTGCGCGTGAAGCTCGGCGTAATGCGTCCCCCGATCAGCGAGATCAGGGCGATAACGACGGCAATGCCGAGCCGCTTGCCAAGGCCATCGTCCGGCAGCCAGTCTAGGGCCTCGGCATGGCTCAGCAGATTACTCAACGCGAAAAGCCCGACGATGGCTGCAACCGGCAGATTACGCCAATTTCCGCCTGAGGTGATTTCGCGCAGCACCAGCGCAACTAGCGCTGCAAGGAAGGTCACATCGACAATTCCCGCCAACCCTGCGCCGATGAGGCCCGAGCTTGCCATCGCCAGCCGTCCAGCCAGCCACAGCGAGGCGAGTGCGAGCAACGGCATGCCGTGCAGCGGCATGCGCCCGGTCCAGTTGGGAATTGCGGTCAACAGGAACCCGGCGATAGCTGCGGCGACGTAGCCGTAGAGCATCTCGTGAAAATGCCAAGCCAGAGGATCGAAGGCACTGGGCACGGCGATCCAGCCTTGCAGGCGGGCAAAGGTCAGCACCAGCCCAAGAGGCGCCCATATGCCGGCAAAGAGAAAGAAAGGGCGAAAGCCCTGGCGGAGAAGGGCCGGCCCACCTGTGGCCCTATGACGCCGCGCTGCTCCATCAACCTGGCTCATGGCGCTCGTCGCGCGACGATGTGGAAAAGGTGCCAATGCTTGGTCTTGCCCCGCGGAGTCGGCGATTCGTCCTCTTCCTCGTCGAGCATCTCGACCTCCAGGCCATCGAGACGTGCCTCAGCCTCGGCTCGCGTGTGAAAGGTGATAGTGGGATCGCCGTGCCATTCGTCCTTGGGGCCAAAAAACTGGGTCGAAACACGCCCACCGGGGCGCAGCGCGCCGCAAATATTCTGCCAGAGCCGCGGAAAATCTTGCGGTGGCACCAGAGGCAGCGCGAAGCTCGAGTTGATCAAGTCGGCGGGCGGCAGGTCTTCGTCCTCGAAGCGGTTGATGCGCGTCTCCAACGCCGCGTCCACCGGCAAATCCTCACGGGCGCCGAGCGCCGCGAAGGCTTCCGGCTCAGCATCAATCGCGAGCACCCGCCAGCCCAGGCGCAGCAAGGCGATGGTGTCCCGGCCACTGCCGCAGCCGAGATCGATGGCGCACCCGCCGTGCAGGCCCTCGGCGCGAAAGCGCTCCAGCGCCAGCAACAGCGTCTTGCGCGGCGGCCGCTCGCTGGTGCTGGCGTAATAGCGCTTCCAGCGCTGGTGCTTGTCGTCTTCGTCCATGGCAACGCTATTTGCCCGCTTGCCGAGGAATTCTCAAGAGCGTTACGATGCGACCATGCCCGATGCCGATCTTGAGCGCCTGAGCGACATGCTTGCCGGCGCCGCGCGCGTGGTGGCTTTCACCGGCGCTGGCATCAGCACCGAATCCGGCATTCCAGACTTCCGCAGCCCGGGCGGCATCTGGGACAAGTTCCGCCCCATCGACTTCCGCGAGTTCATGGCTTCCGAGGACGCGCGGCGCGAAGCCTGGCGACGCAAGTTCGAGATTGACCCCACCTTATCCGCCGCCGAGCCCAATCGCGGCCATCGCGCCGTCGCCTCGCTGATGCGCAGCGGCAAGGTGACTGCGGTGATCACCCAGAACATCGACGGCCTGCACCAGGCCGCAGGCGCCGAAGGTGACCGGGTTATCGAGCTGCACGGCAATACCACCTACGCCCGCTGCCTAAACTGCGGCGAGCGTTACGAGCTGGTGCCGATCCGGGAGGCCTTTCTGGGCGAGGGTACCCTACCGACCTGCAAGGCCTGTGGCGGCATCGTCAAGACCGCAACCATCTCCTTCGGCCAGGCCATGCCTGAGGCAGCCTTACGTGCCGCCGAAGAGGCAACACTCACCTGCGATCTGTTCCTCGCCGTAGGCTCATCGCTGGTGGTCTACCCGGCCGCCGGCTTTCCGGTGCTCGCCAAGCGCAACGGCGCGGCTCTTGTTATCCTCAACCGGGAGCCCACCGACCTCGACGGCCACGCCGACCTGGTACTCAACAGGAAGATTGGTGACACTCTGGGGACTGTGGCGAACGTGAACTAGACCGGCTCGGCATCATCGACGAAGGGCGCTGTCTCGAGACCGGATTCTTCAACCGCTTTTCTTAGCAGCCTCTCTGATAGTGCTGGTGAATGCCAATACGGTGCTGCAAGGGTTGCCGGTGACTATGAAAGTCAATTAATCGCGAGGCGGTAGTTATCAGCTTACGTAGCATATTCAGCAACCACATCTTGGGTTTTTGCCGACCACAGGTCCTCATCCTTCGGCCAGTGCTGCCTGATCCGCTTTGATCATTTCCTGCACCATCTCGCGCAATGTTATCGTTGCTTTCCAGCCGAGCACCCGCTCCGCTTTGCTCGGATCGCCGAATAGATGATCTACTTCGGTGGGGCGAAAATACCGGGCGTCGACGCGAACCAGAACGTGGCCGCTGTTGGCATCCGTGCCGATCTCTTCCAAGCCCTTGCCTTGCCAAGCAATACGTGTTCCGGCGACCTCGAAAGCGAGACCGACGAACTCACGTACCGAGTGCGCTTCGCCGGTCGCCAGCACGTAATCGTCCGGTTCATTCTGCTGCATCATGCGCCACATGCCGTCGACATAATCGCGCGCATGACCCCAGTCTCGCTTGGCATCGAGATTGCCGAGATAAAGCGTCTCCTGAATGCCGGCGGCGATGGCGGCCACTGCCTGGGTGATCTTGCGTGTAACGAAGGTCTCACCGCGCACGGGACTCTCGTGGTTGAAGAGAATGCCGTTCGAGGCATGCAGGCCATAGGCCTGGCGGTAGTTGACGGTGATCCAGTAGCCATAGAGCTTAGCCGCGGCATAGGGACTGCGGGGCTGAAAGGGTGTGGTCTCGCTTTGCGGCGGGGCCGCGTTGCCGTAAAGCTCAGAGGTAGAGGCCTGATAAAACCGCGTGCTGTCGCCAAGGCCAAGAATGCGCATCGCCTCCAGCAGGCGTAGCGTGCCAAGCGCGTCAGCATTGGCAGTATATTCTGGAGTTTCGAAACTCACCTGGACGTGGCTCTGGGCGGCGAGATTGTAAATCTCGTCGGGCTGCACTTCCTGCAAGATGCGAATCAGGTTGGTGGCGTCGGTCATGTCGCCGTAATGCATGAGGAAGCGCGTGTCCTCCGTATGCGGGTCCACATAGAGATGGTCGACGCGCTGGGTGTTGAATGACGACGAGCGCCGTTTGATACCATGCACCACATAACCCTTGTCCAGCAGCAGCTCGGCCAGCAACGAGCCGTCCTGGCCCGTGACACCGGTGATCAATGCAACCTTGTCGGCCATGGTGTGTCCCCTCTTGGCGATTCGTGGCCGTCTCTCTAGCATGACTATCTTGCACCGCTCCAGCGGGCTGTCGGCGAAGACCTCGAGCGACATGTTGGGCTGGGCCACCAACGTCCATCACGCCCTCGCTCCAACAGCTGGCTGTGGGTTGCGGGACACTGTTCCCGCGGGCGACGCCGGCCAGGGTTAGTGAGCGGGTCGCGGTGGGAATGAGCAAATGTCGCTTGGGGTGCACTCCTGTTTGGGTGCCACCACCCTAACAAACCCCGGCCACGGCAACAATTCCGGTTCCTAAGGGCGCGCCAGCGTGTAGCATCACTCCCGTTCGGGTGGTGAGGATCGCATGACACACGCGGGAACGACGCGGCTTGCCGTCGATATCGGCGGCACATTCACGGATGTGGCCTTGGCGCATGGCGGCGAGATCGTCACGCGCAAAGTGCCGACCACACCAGCAGCGCCTGAGGACGGTGTCATGAGCGGCGTCGAAACGGTGCTCGCTGCGGCTGATGTGCCGCCCGAAGCGGTCGGGCTGGTGCTACATGGCACGACGCTCACCACCAACGCCATTATCGAACGCAAGGGCGCGCGTACGGCGTTAATCGTCAGCGAGGGCTTTCGTGATTCGGTCGAGATGGCCTACGAGAACCGCTTCCAGCAATACGACATCAATGTCGAGAAGCCGACGCCGCTGGTGCCGCGGTACCTGCGCTGGCCGGTGCGCGAGCGCATGAGCGCGAAGGGCATACCGGTGATAACCCTCGACGAGGAGAGGGTCATGGCGCTGAGTCCGGAGATCGTACGCTACGGCATCGAGAGCATCGCCGTCGGTTTCTTGCACTCATACGCCAATGACGCCCACGAGCGCCGCGTCGGCGAAATACTGCGCGATGCGCACCCGGACATTCCCGTCACGCTGTCGTCCGAGGTGTGTCCGGAAATTCGCGAATATGAGCGCCTGTCGACGGCCTGCGCCAACGCCTACGTGCAGCCGATCATGGCGCGCTATCTGGGTGCCTTAGCCGAATGTCTACGCGGGCACGCCCTCACCTGTCCACTACTCATGATGATGTCGAGCGGTGGGCTAACGACCCTGGAGACGGCGATACGCTTTCCCGTGCGCCTGGTCGAATCGGGACCGGCAGGTGGTGCCATTCTGGCCAGCCGTATCGCCGCTGAGCGTGGTCTCGACCGAGTGCTTTCCTTCGACATGGGCGGCACGACCGCCAAGATTTGTCTGATCGACAACGGCGCGCCGCAGACTGCACGCAGCTTCGAGGTGGCACGCGCCTATCGCTTCACCAAGGGCAGTGGCCTGCCACTAAGCATCCCGGTGATAAAAATGGTGGAGATCGGCGCCGGCGGTGGCTCGATTGCCCGCGTCGACTCGCTGGGCCGGGTGCGGGTCGGCCCGGACAGCGCCGGCGCGACACCTGGGCCGGCGTGTTATGGCGGTGGCGGTATCGATGCGACGGTCACGGACGCGGATCTGATGCTCGGGCGCATCGACGCCGCAGACTTCGCTGGCGGTGACATGCCGCTCGCTACAGACAAAGCTGCCGAGGCGCTAGGCGACAGCCTGGGCGAAGCGTTGGAGATGACGCCCGCGCTGGCCGCCTTCGCGCTCTCGGAGGTGGTCGAGGAGACCATGGCGAGCGCCGCACGAGTACACGCGGTGGAACTCGGCAAGGATATGGCAGGACGCACGCTAGTCGCCTTCGGTGGCGCAGCACCATTGCATGCCGCTCAGCTCGTCGATAAGCTCGGTATGGACGAGGTGGTGGTGCCGGCGGATGCAGGCGTTGGCTCGGCAATTGGCTTTCTTAAAGCACCGATAGCCTACGAAATAGTGCGTAGCCAGTTCGATTGCCTGAGCCGTTTCGATGCGACGGCGGCACAGCGCCTACTCGGTGAGATGCGTGCCACGGCGGAGGCGGTGGTGCGCCTTGGCGCGCCGGAAGCAACCTTGCGCGCCAGTAGCAGCGCTCAGATGCGCTATCACGGCCAAGGCCACGAGATCTCAGTCGCCGTGCCTGATCCTTTCTGTGCGGACACGCTGCATGAGGCGTTCGAGGCAGCCTATCGCCGCCATTACGGCCGCACCATTCCCGGCGTCGACATCGAGGTCTTGACCTGGACGCTAGAACTAGCAACCGAGGTCGAGGCACCAGCACCAGTGTCACGGCAGCCGGCATGCGAGGCAGGCAAACCTGAGACCACCAAAGCCCTGTTCGACTGCCAACGCACCGCCTTCGTCGATGCCGCCTTCTACCGGCGCGACAAACTGCGCCCCGGCACTTGCCTCATGGGTCCCGCCTTGATCGCGGAAGTGCAGACGACTACGGTCGTACCGACAGGGTTCGAGGCGTCGATAGACAGCGCAGGTGCCATTGTCATGCGTCGCCACGAGCAGGGAGAGGAAGCATGACCAACGGCGCGTTGGCGAGCATCCGCACTCAGCTGCTCTGGGACAGGCTGATTGCCGTCGTCGAGGAACAGGCGCAGACCCTGATCCGCACCGCCTTCAGCAATACCGTGCGCGAGGCCGGCGACCTCTCGGCCGGGGTCTTCGACCTACAGGGCCGCATGCTGGCTCAAGCCATCACCGGCACGCCGGGGCATGTCAATGCCATGGCCGTCTCTGTCGGCCATTTTCTGGAGAAGTACGGGCTCGACGGCATGCGACCCGGTGATGCTTATATCACCAACGACCCTTGGCTCGCTACCGGTCACCTGCACGACTTCACTGTAGTCAGCCCGACATTCCGTGGCGCCGAGTTGGTGGCGTTGTTCGCCTCGACCTCACACGTCGTCGATGTTGGTGGGCTCGGTTTTGGGCCCGACGGCCGGCAGGTGTTTGAGGAAGGACTTTACGTACCCATCCTTAAGTTGCTCGATCACGGCAAGGTCAACCAAACCCTGATCGACATCGCGCGCGCCAATGTGCGGGAGCCGGAGCAGCTCGAGGGCGATTTCTATTCGCTTGCCGCCTGCAACGACACCGGCAGCCAACGTCTACTCGCCATGATGGATGAGTTCGGTCTCGACGATCTTGGCTCGCTCGCCGATCACATCGTTGAAACCTCGCACCAGACCATGCTCGAAGAGGCGCGCAGACTACCCCAGGGCAGCTGGACCCATGCCATGCGCATCGACGGCTATGAGACTCCGATCGACTTGGTTGCTGCGCTCAGTACCGGCGAGAATGGTATCGATATCGATTTCAGTGGCACTTCCGATGTCTCGGACTACGGTATCAACGTGCCGCTAAGCTATACTCAGGCCTATGCCACTTTCGGCGTGCGCTGCGTCGTTGGCAATGCGATCCCCAACAATGCGGGTTCGCTGTCCGCCGTGCGCGTAACCGCACCAGAAGGTAGCATCCTCAACGCACCGTCACCGCGGGCAGTTGCTGCACGCCATGCTATCGGCCAGATGCTGCCCGACGTGGTGCTCGGCTGCCTAGCCCAGGCGGTCGAGGGCATCGCACCGGCCGAAGGCACCTCGTGCCTGTGGAATTTCGTGCTCTACGGCGGTGCCGGTATCGCTGGCAACAGCGCCAGTGCCAATGCAACGCCGTTCACCGTGACGCTGTTCCACAATGGCGGCGTTGGCGCCCGGCCCGATAAGGACGGGCTTTCGGCTACCGCCTTTCCCTCTGGCGTGCGCAACACGCCGGTGGAGATCAACGAGGCAATCTCGCCAATCCTGGTGCGGCGCAAGGAATACCGCGAGGATTCTGGCGGTCCCGGGCGCCACCGCGGCGGCCTGGGCCAGATCATGGAGATCGGCAATATCGAAGGCGCAGCCTTCACCGTCTCTTCCATGTTCGACCGGGTCAACTATGCCCCACGCGGTCGGCTTGGCGGCGCTGACGGGGCCTGTGGACGCTCGATTCTAGCCTCGGGCGAGGTGTTAGCGCCGAAGGGCCGGCAACTCGTTCCGGCCGGCGACACACTCGTGCTCGACATGCCGGGTGGCGGCGGCTACGGGCCGGCGTTTGCGCGCGAGCCAGCACTCGTCGCAGCCGATATACGCGACGGTCTGGTCAGCGCTGAGGCCGCCTTGCGCGACTACGGTGTGGTGCTGGAGGAGACGGGCGCGGTCGATGAGGCGGCGACGGCCGCAGCACGCGCCAAGGTGGAAGTAGAATGAAGCGGGGCGTCTTCAGTCTCATCCAAATTCCAGACCTGAGCCGGGTGACGGAATCCTTTGACGAGGACATAACCTATTTCCAGCGCGCGAGGGTGCTTGGTTACGACACTATCTGACTAGACGAGCATCTGTTCTCAAACTACGGGCTGGTCACCTCGACTCAGGTGATCATCTGCCTTTGTCGGTGCTATCAGCAAGCCTGCGACGCACGGGACTACGAGCACGACTTTCAGCGGCCTCAGCGCTCCTTGGCGATGCCAGCGACGGTGTTGACTATATACGAGGTCGTCACCTCGCTGTCTGGCCGCCGCCGGCAGATGACGTCAAAGAAGGTGCCGCTTTCCGGCGGCTCAATATACACCACCTCAGCGCAGCGCTGGCCAATGGCGCGCAAGGCGCCAGCCACCGTGCTGTAGACTGATTCGACGTTGTCAGGAGTGTCGATGTGCTCCGGGCGAACCGCGAACCCCATGCTGACATTGATGGCGACGGCCACCAGCTCGCGCATCTGCCGCTCCGTCAGATGCCCACCCGCCTGGGCCGCGGCCACGCCAAACATGGCAGCCGCCGCCGCTATTAAGGCGATTTTTCGCATGGCGCCCTCCTTATACCAAGTCGCGGCGCCCAGGGAATATTTTGCTCAGGCGTCTTCCAACGTGGTGGCGCGGGCTGCGGCCTGCTCGGCAAGGCTGTCACGGATCGCCTTCTGCACTTTCTCAAAAGCGCGCACCTCGATCTGGCGCACGCGCTCGCGGCTAACGCCGTAGACCTGGCTCAGCTCCTCGAGGGTCTGCGGGTCTTCGCTGAGGCGGCGTGCACTGAAGATGTGGCGCTCGCGATCGTTCAGCGCACCCATCGCCTCGGCCAGCATCTCGCGACGCTGGGCCAGCTCTTCTTCCTCGGCGTAGCGGGTCTCCTGGTCATCCTCGTTGTCGACCAGCCAGTCGATCCACTCGCCGTTGCCATCGACCTTGAGCGGCGCATTAAGCGAATGGTCGGCGCTAGCCATGCGCCGGTTCATGCTGATGACCTCGGCCTCCGGCACCGACAGGCGGCGCGCGATCTCGCTCACGGTCTCGTCCGGTAGATCGCCATCGTCGATGGCTTGCAGCTGTCCTTTGAGCTTACGCAGATTGAAGAAGAGCTTTTTCTGGGCCGCCGTAGTGCCCATTTTCACCAGCGACCACGAATGCAGAATGTATTCCTGAATGGCGGCGCGGATCCACCACATGGCGTAGGTAGCGAGGCGGAAACCGCGATCGGGGTCGAAGCGCTTGACCGCCTGCATCATACCCACATTGCCTTCGGAGATAAGCTCGCTCACCGGCAGACCGTAGCCGCGGTAACCCATGGCGATCTTGGCCACCAGGCGCAAATGGCTGGTGACCAGCGTGTGCGCAGCATCAATATCGTCATGCTCGTGCCAACGGCGGGCAAGCATGTACTCTTCCTCATGGCTGAGCATGGGGAAACGGCGAATTTCCTCAAGATAGCGGGTTAACCCGCCTTCCGAAGAGACCGTTGGGAGCTTCATCGCGACCATAGCATGCTTACCTCCGGCGCTGTTGCATCCTGTTCCGCGCCCTTAGCACTCTAAATCATGGAGTGCTATATGGGGCTTCGGATCACGGTTGCCACTGAAGCGACCGGGTTCGACGAGAATTTGTGCGAAACGAGGCAAAATTAAGACTTTTGCTCTGCCTTTCCAAACGAATCTAGCAAGTGCTGGATATCATTAGGAAAATTTGAGCGAAACCCCAAGGTTCGGAGCGACAACGGATGCGTGAACCCGAGGAAATAAGCATGCAAGGCCTGACGTGGAAAGGCGATTGCGGCCTCAGGCGCGCCTTTCGGTGTCATTTTGCGGCCCCTGCCATAGACCGGATCGCCAACCAGGGGACAACCAATCTCGCGCATATGGACGCGGATCTGGTGAGTGCGGCCGGTTTCGAGACGACAGCGCAGCAGGCTAGCAAGACCATCACCAAACACACACTGCACGCGATAGCCGGTGCGTGCGGGCTTGCCGCCCTTGCTGACGATCGTCATGCGCTTACGGTTGCGGGGATCACGCCCGATGTTACTACTGACCGAGCCCTGGCGCGGGAGCGGCACGCCCCAGGCCACGGCGGCGTAGGCGCGGGCGATGCTGTGGGCGGCAAACTGGGCCGCGAGGGCCTGATGGGCCGTGTCGGTCTTGGCCGCAACCATCAATCCGCTGGTCTCCTTGTCGAGCCGGTGCACGATGCCGGGACGGCGCACACCGCCGATGCCAGAAAGCGTTTCACCGCAATGGGCGAGCAAGGCATTGACCAGGGTGCGGTCGGGATTGCCCGGGGCCGGGTGCACCACAAGACCCGCGGGCTTGTCAACCACGACCAACGCCTCGTCTTCGTAGACCACGACAAGCGGAATGGCCTGCGGTTCGGGCACGGCCGGGGTCGCCGCCGGTATCCCGAGTGCAACCGTTTGCCCTTGGCGCAGCGGCTTCGCGGGGTTCGTGACCGCAGCGCCGTCGATGGCAGCATGCCCGCTAAGGATCAGCGCCTTGATGCGGCTGCGCGACACCTCCGGCAAGCTGTCAGCCAGATAGCGGTCGAGCCGCTGGCGTGGCGCACCCTGGGGGATCGTGCTTTCGTAGCTGTCGCGATCAGTCATGGCCGTATCGATATAGGATATACCGCATGAATATACAGGCTCTGAAAGCGCTGGTGATCGGCATGGGCATGCTCATCGCCATCGGTGTCACGGTAATCGTGGTGACGGTGTTCAACCGCATCCAGGACCGCGCCAGGGACGTAGAAGCGCCGGAACGGCTCGACGTGGCAATCCCAGCCGGTGCGAAACTGCTTGAGATAGTGCCGAATGGCCAGCGCTTAGTGTTGCGTTTGGAAACACCTGACGGTGACCAGATTTTGGTTGTGAACCTGCGCAGCGGAGCCGTCGAGACGACCCTGGTGCTCAAGCCGTGATACATATGGCCGCATCACAGCTGAGCTGGATCGAAATGGCCTGCGAGAAGGCCTATCCAGACGAGGCCTGCGGCCTGCTGGTTGGACGCTGGACGGGCGAGGTGGCGCGGGTCAGCGAGGTGCACGCCAGCGGCAACGTCGCCGAGAACCCGCGGCGGGCCTTTGAGGTCGAGCCCCGGCTTTTACTTGCTTTGCACAAGCGTTTGCGCCAGGGGGAGGATACCCTGCTCGGCGTCTATCACTCCCACCCCGATAGCGCTGCGCTGCCCTCTGCGCACGATCTTAACCGGGCCTGGCAGCCCGAGATGATCTGGCTCATAACCACAGTGCGCGATGGCCGTGCGGTTGAGACCACGGCACACTGGCTGGCCGACGGCGCCTTTGTTCCCCTTCCCCTCGCCTTGGAGGCTGCGTTGTGAACTTCCGCTCTGACAATGAATCGCCAGCCGCGCCAGAAATTCTCGAAGCGCTAGCCCACGCCAACCACGACAGCGCCCATTCCTACGGCGCCGACCGGTATACTGCGCAACTGCAGACGCGCTTCCAAGAGCTATTCGAGTGCGACCTCACGGTTTATCCTGTGGCCACCGGCACCGCCGCCAACGCCCTCTGCCTCGGCGAGTTGGCACCACCCTATGGAGCTGTCTATTGCCATTCGAAAGCGCATATCCATGTCGACGAATGCGGCGCGCCCGAGTTCTACAGTGGAGGTGCCAAGCTCATCGGCCTTAACGGCGAGCACGGCCGGATCGCGGCGGAAACCGTAAACAAGACCCTGACGGCGACCGGCTATCACGGCGAACATGAATCGGTCCCCGCTGTGCTCAGCCTGACCCAGGCAACGGAAGCGGGCACGCTGTACGCGCCGGCGGCCGTAGCCGAGCTTGCCGCTATCGCGAAGAAGGCCGGCATGGCGGTGCATATGGATGGTGCCCGCTTCGCCAATGCACTAGCCACGCTGGGCTGCTCGCCAGCGGACCTGAGCTGGCGTGTCGGCGTCGACATGCTGTCGTTCGGTGCCACTAAGAACGGCGGCATGATGTCCGAGGCGGTGGTCGATTTTCGTCCGACCGCTGAGCGACCGCCGCACGAGTCACTGCGTCGGCGGCGCATGCGCGGCGGCCACCTGTTGAGCAAGATGCGTTTTCTTTCGGCTCAATTGCTGGCCTATGTCGAAGACGACCTGTGGCTGCGGCTCGCGGCACAGGCCAATGCCGGGGCGGCACGCCTCGCCGAGGGCCTAGCGGCCTTACCCAGTGTACGCCTTGCCCACCCCGTGGAAGCCAACGAGGTTTTCGCCTACCTGCCCGAACCGCTGGCCGAGGCCTTGGCGGCGGGCGGCGTCGAGTTCCATCGCTGGCCAGGCAGCGATGGCCTAGTGGCCCGCCTTGTGGTGCCGCATTGCGTCACCGAGGCGGATATCGCGTGGCTTCTGGCCCAAGCCACGGCAGCAGCATGAGCGAGCCCGTCTTCAACGTGCCGCCGGTCACGTTACGGCTCTGCCTGCTGCTGCTGCTCAGCTATTTGCTCAGCCTCTGGCTGGGGGTCTGGCCGGGCACAACTGGCGGCACCCTGGCGCTCAACGTACAGGCCTTCCGTACTCAGTTCGACCCCGGTGGGGGCCTTGATCTGATGCTCCTAGCGGCCCTGCCGGGCCACGCGCTGCTTCATGACGGCTTCGCTCATTTCGGCGTCAATACGGGCATGCTATTGGCTTTCGGTACGGCGGTCGAACGCGGCCTAGGCGGCCGCATGCTGGTGGCGCTGGCGCTGGCCGGCGCTATCTCGGGTGGCCTGGCAATGGTAGTACTCGGCAACAATATGCCGACGTACCTAGTCGGCGCCAGTGATGCGGTTCATGCCGTGGCCGGGGCTGCGGCACTGCTGATGCTGCGGCACAGCAACGTGAGCGGCCGGCGAACGGGCTTTGCCCTGCTTTGCTTCCTGCTCGGTATCAACGCCATCCTAGCCGTGCTTGGCGATGTGGCGATGATCGATGATCTGCGCATCGCCTGGCAGGCGCATCTTGGTGGCCTCTCCGCAGGGCTCGTGATGGCTGGCTGGGTGATCCTGCGCCTGCCGCGGGGCTGACCCACCTTAGTCGCCAGTACCGCCGCCGTCGTCTTTGGCGTCCAGGTACTGCAAGGCCTCTATTTCCCCGCGCATCAGCCAAACCGAGACCCTTGCCCCGCCGCAGCGCGCCGGCTATGTAAGGGCCCTTCGAACTGCTCATGCGCCCATCGTCTAGCGGTTTAGGACACCGGCCTCTCACGCCGGAAACGGGGGTTCGATTCCCCCTGGGCGTACCAAGCTTTTCACGGGGTTAGGATGTTCGGGGAGCGTGAGCCTCGGCGAACCGGGCGAGCAGCCTTTTCAGCTGCTTTTCGTTCACCGCGAGAATGGCGTCCTCGATGCTCATCCATTGGCGACGGCGCTGCGCTTGCTCGGGCCAGTCGCTCAGGATCCGGGTCACCGCCATAGGAAATACGGCGACGCGGCGCAGATCATCACCGCTGCCGTTGGACTTGTCGTAGTCGTAGGTGCCGAGGCGCTCGGGCGATATCTCGCCTTTGACCCCGGCTTCCTCATAGGCTTCCAGCGCCGCCGATTCCGCCGCTGTCATGCCGTCTTCGATATTGCCCTTAGGCAGCACCCAGCGTCGCGTCTCCATCGAGGTAACTAGCACGATCTGTAAGCCCAACCCGTGCCGGCGGTAAGCAAGGGCGGCGCATTGGCTGATGCAAAGGGAAGGGCTGGGCATGATCCTCGGCTCATTTGCAGCGCCACGGTGACGCGGGCGACAGCATACGGTACGCTTCGCCAGTGAACCAGCCGGAGAGCCCCGCCATGTGCGCAGCATGTCTTTTGATCAATGGCGAGGACTTGGAGGCCCGCCTCGGCGATCCAGATTTGCGCATTTATGACTGCACCACATGGCTGCGACCCGATCCGCCACGCATCTACCGTGTAGAGAGCGGCCGCAAGGACTTCGAGGCTAGCCATATTCCGGGCGCCGACTTCCTCGACCTGACGGGCGAACTGTCGGACTCGGCCGCGGGCTTCAATTTCATGATGCCAGCGCCCGAGGCGCTGGCACAAACCCTCAGCGCCCATGGCATAGGCGACCACAGCGACGTGGTTCTCTACAGCCGCGACAACATCATGTGGGCGACACGGGTCTGGTGGATGATGCGAGCGATCGGCTTCGACAGTGCTTCGGTGCTCGACGGCGGCTTCGACAAATGGCAGGCGGAAGGCTGGCCAGTCAGCAACGATATCACGCGCTACCCCACGGCCAACCTGACACCACAACCGCGCCCCCACCTGTTCTGCGACAGCGCCACCGTGCTGGCGGCAATAGAAGCACCGGGTACCTGCATTATCAACGCCTTGCGCGCCACCCAGCATGACGGCAGCGAGGCGCTCAACTATGGTCGTCCGGGGCGCATTCCGGGCAGTATCAACGTGCCTGGTATCTCGCTGCTCGATCCCGAGACTAAGGCTTACCGGCCCCTACCCGAGCTCGAGAGCATCTTCGCCGAGGTGGGGGCATTACGCGCAGAAAAAGTCGTGATCTATTGCGGCGGCGGCATTGCTGCCACCAGCGACGCTTTCACCTTGGCACGCCTCGGCAAGGAGGCCGTCAGCATATACGATGCTTCGATGTCGGAATGGGCCAACGACCCTCAGTTGCCCATGGAGACCGGCTAATATGATTTAGTGACAGTTAACTACTTTCCATTTCCAAGGATTTCTGCATTATAGAAATTTAGGTAACTGTCACTAAATCATATAGCACTGGATCTCCCCGGAAAGCTCAGGACCCTCGTTAATCGTCTCGCCGAGGGCGCGGCATACTATGCCAAGCCTCGCCCGCGGAGCCACGCTCTGATTCACCAAGCCTCCTTGGCACCCATCGTTTCTGCCCGCAATGCCCAACGACTATAACAAGGCCTGAACCACGTCGGCTCGCGCTAGCCACGGCCATCCACCGCTTCCACGAAGGCTTCGATCATCGCCTCCTCGGCCTCGAGAATGTGCTCTCGCGCCGGGAAGCGGCCTTGACGCACGTCGTCGGCGTATTCCTTGAAGCCGGCGATGCGCTCCGTCTGCATCTGCTGTTTGAGCTTGTAGAGTTCGCGATATTGCTTGGAATGCCGCGGGTATGGCGGCGGGTTGTTGCCGAGGATGTCGTCAGCGAAGAGGAACTGAATATCGCCGCCGCTGCCCGCCCCGATCGAAGAGGTCATCAGCGTGGTGCGTTTGCTGATCTCCCTTAGAATGGCCTCAGGAATAACCTCGACCTCGACCGCATAGGCGCCGGCGTCCTCCAGCCTCTTGATCTCCTCATAGACCCACTTAGCCTCATCCAGCGTCTTGCCGACGGCGCGCAAACCGCCCGTCCAGGTACTCTTGCGCGGCACCAGGCCGGCATGGCCCTGCACGGGAATGCCTGCTTCCGCCGCCGCCGCGACGAAGCGGGGGCTCCACTGGCACATGATGGCGTCAGCGCCGAGCACCATAGCCTCGTAACCGAGATGCACTGCCTCGTCCGCGCTGGCCGCCGCAACCAGCGCCACAGAGAAGGCCATGAATGTGTTGGGTGCCGCCTGACGCACCGCCACGGTGAGATCGGGTCGCGCCGGATCGAAGCGCGCTTTCATGGTATCGATACCCGCTTCCTCTGCCGCCGCTGCTTCCTCCGGCGAGAAGGGCAGGGTCTCCACCAGCACCCGCTTGCCCTTCTGCGCCCTCAGGCCATGGACAGTGTAGTTGCGCGTACCGTAGGCCCCGCCGAGTGTCATGATGCGCGTCAGCCCGCGCTTGTCCACATCCCGCGGCGGAATGCCGCCATCGCCTGTGGCATGGCTTGCCATGGTCTGCCTCCTTGCCTCCCGATTTTTGCGGGCACAGTGTAACGAAGGCCGCCGGAATGCTCTAGCTGGCAGCGCTGGCGGGCTTGTCGTCGGCCGTCAGCTGCATATTGTCTGCAACGTTCACCGCGGGTATTGCCACCAGGTGCAGCGTGACCCTCCGCTCTGTCATACCGTCCTGCGCGTGCCCGGCGTCGGCGGATCCTGGGGCGAACCCGCAAAGCATTGAGCGCGGACCATCCAGGCCATGGCGTTAGAGCCGGTGACGCTGAGCGCAGTATCGACGATATTGCGGGTCTGCGTCACCACCTGGCAGAACTCTTCCGCCAGGCCTACGATGCGCTCGGCCGCGTTGTCCTCGCCATAGACCCATTCGGTGCCCGAGGGCCCGATGAGGATGAGCTGGGGGACGGGCTCCGGCACCGGCTCGCCGCGGTTGGCGAAGGTCCAGCCATAGGTATTGAGGCCGAGTTGCACGATATTGCGAATGCGGTCGGCGTTCTGCCGCACCACACCCTGGCGATCGTAAATCGCCTGGCCATGTGCCCAGGTCTCCATCAGCCTCGCGGTGATCGACGAGCGCGCGCTCATGTCCGGCCCTGCCCATTTTACGCGCCGCTTGGGATCGGCCGTGGCGAAGCTCTCCGCCACCGCTTCGTATTCCTGGCGCCATGCCCGCAACAGGGCATCGTCGGTCAGACCGTCGAGCCAGTCAGCCTCGAAGGCGGGCAGGACGCCTGACTTTGCCCGTGATGCCGCGGCCTGCATGAACTCGGCAAAAGCCGGCGTGCCGCCGAGCGACTGGTGCGCCGCCCAATTCCAGACATGCAGGTGACGGAGGATCGTATTGGGCGTCCAGTCCTTGAAGGCGGTCTGGTCATCCATGGCCGCACTGTCGAGTCCCGACACCAACGCGAACAAGCTGTCGCATTCGTCGCGAAAGTCCTGGGCTTGCTGCATCGCTTCTCTCTCGTGCCATCCTGATGAGGCGCGCAGGATAGCACGCGGATTCGTGTTAACAGCCTGCTAGAGTGGGCAACGACATACGTCAGGCATGGAAATTGGCCAATGAAGACCATCAGGATCGGCGGCGCGAGCGGCTATTGGGGTGAATCCGATATGGCCGTGCCACAATTGCTCGAGACGTGCGCGCTCGATGTCATCGTTTTTGACTATCTGGCGGAGATCACCATGTCGATTCTCTCGCGCGCGCGACTCAAAGATCCAGCCAAGGGCTATGCGATCGACTTCGTGGATGACGCCATGCAGCCGCATCTGCCAGAGATCGCTCGCCAGGGGGTTAAGATCATCTCGAATGCCGGCGGCGTGAACCCGCAGGCATGCGCCGAAGCGGTGCGGGCGTTGCTTCAAAAGCAGGGCTTAGACCTGAGCGTCGCCGTGGTACTCGGCGACGACATCGCCGACAGGGCGGGAGAGCTAGCTGCCGAGGGCCGCACTGATATGTTTTCTGGCGCGACCTTCCCCGATCCCGAAAGCCTCGCCAGCATCAACGCCTATCTTGGTGCTTTTCCCATCGCCGCGGCGTTAGCGCAAGGTGCCGACATCGTCATCACCGGGCGCTGCGTCGACAGTGCCGTGACGCTGGGCGCCTGCATCCACGCCTTCGGCTGGGCCCGTGAGGACTATGACCGGTTAGCGGCCGGCTCGCTGGCCGGGCACATCCTCGAATGCGGCCCCCAGGCCACCGGCGGCAACCACACCGACTGGCAGAGCGTCGCTGACAGTCTCGCCGATATCGGCTATCCCATCGTCGGGATTGCCGAGGACGGCAGCTTCGAGGTCACGAAGCCCGCTGGCTCGGGCGGCGCAGTAACCGCCGGCACGGTAGGCGAACAAATGCTGTACGAGATCGGCAATCCCCAGGCCTATATGCTGCCGGACGTAGTCTGTGATTTCTCGGGCGTGACCTTGCAGCAGGTAGAAGACGACAGGGTGCGGGTCGCGGGCGCAACGGGCCTCCCAGCACCCGACACCTACAAGGTCTCGGCCACCTATGCCGACGGCTTTCGCGCCGGCGCGGTGTGGTTCTTCTACGGCGAGGACGCCGGCGCCAAGGCGCGTAGTTTTGCCGACGCTGCGATCAAGCGGGCCCGGCGCAAACTGCGCGGTGCGAACGCGGCCGATTTCGACGAGACCCTTATCGAGGTGATCGGCGACGAGAGCCATTACGGCGACGAGGCCAAGGTTGCGGGCTCGCGCGAAGTAGCGGTCAAGATCGGCGCTCGTCACCGCGACGCAGGCGCCTGCGCCATACTTCTGAAGGAAATCACGGGCCTCGGCCTGTCAGCGCCACCGGGGCTCTCGGGTTTTGCCGGCGCTCGCTCGCGACCCTCGCCGGTAGTGCGGCTTTTCTCCATGTTAGTGCCGAAGGCAGACGTACCCCTGTCGCTCGCTATCGACGGTAGGACCATGGCGCTCGAGGTGGAGAGCGGCACACCGTTCGACAAAGCGAGTGTGGCGCGGCCCTCGCCACCCACCTGTGGCGAGGCGGACGATTTTGTTGTGGTGCCGCTCATCAAACTCGCCTACGCTCGCTCGGGCGACAAGGGTGACAAGGCTAATATCGGTGTGCTGCCTCGCAAGCTGGACTATGCGCCCTGGATCTGGGCGGCACTAACCGAAGAGGAAGTCTCGCACCGCTTCGCCCATTTTCTCGAAGGCAGCGTGCGGCGCTGGTACCTACCCGGTACTGGTGCTATCAACTTTCTGCTCGATGATGTTCTCGGTGGCGGTGGTATCGCGTCGCTCCGCAATGATCCTCAAGCGAAGGGCTACTCACAAATTCTTCTGCAGACGCCAATCCCCGTGCCGCGCGCGTTGGTCGAAGAGACGTAGGCACTAGCAGTATAATCGCCATGGAGTTAGAGGTTGTCTGAGAAATATCGTTTGAACTCGTGAGTAGGGGAAAAAATAAAAGGCTCAATGATAGTTAGTGGTTTTATAGCTCTCATTTTTTCTGTGTTAGTAAGCCCATATACACGCTTGTCGTAAAGAAACTTCGGGGTATTCGCCAAGTCCCATTTCGCGAAACCTTCCGTGGCAACGGTACCGATTAATCCGCTTTTGCCCCCCGAACGCGACCTACACAACTAGAGTCCGTGCACATCGAGGGTGCGCTGTTTCGTGAGGGGTTTGATGGTCTTCACCGTCAGCATCTCACTCTCTCTCGGGCCCACAAAGGGGGCTGCAACCTAATAAGATGCTAGTAGCTATATAACTAATTGATAATATATCATAAATAATGATTTAGTCAATTGACCGGGGTCCGCATATATGCGTTCTTTGGTGTTTCGGAAAAACTTGTGGCATGACTGCTGCCTAATTCAAAGCCAAGAGCAACAATTAGTGGCGACAATTTTGAAAATGGAGGTGACGCGTCGTGTCGTGGTCAAACATCGACGGTCGATACCGAGAACTCATCGCCACGAAGGCCGGCCAACACGATCCTGATCTTCTCTTCCGCTGAGAACCGCCGCCGCGTCTGGCGCTTGATATCCTTCACAACCCGATCTGCGTCATCGGTAATACGTTGGTTCTTTCGTCTCATCATTTGCTCCTCAATTGGCAATGATGAGCCAGAAACACTCCCTTAGGAAATCAACCCAATCTGTCCACTAAGCGCTGACGGGGTACAGGTGCGGACCTCGGATTCATGGTCTCGGAGGGCGCCGTCGGGGCCGTTCGAAAACACCTCACCCAGACCGTCGACAGCTTGGCGCTTCCACGTGCTCACCTGGTTCGGATGCACCTTGTGCCTGGCCGCGATCTCTTGGATCGTCTTGTCACCCCGAAGCGCGTCCAGCGCCACCCGGGCCTTGAACTCCGCCGTGAACCGGCGCCGTTTTGTCATCTCGTATTCCTCCGTTATCCGGCGGAATACACCTTAGCAACCTGTCCGATTTTCTGGGACCACCTCA